>USTC01000140.1 GCA_900557505.1 uncultured Collinsella sp. | reverse complement strand
ATCACCAACGTTACCATCCTCGACCCCCTGTTGGGCGTGGTAAAAGCTGACGTGGGTATCAAAGACGGCAAGATTGCCGGTATAGGCAAAGCCGGTAACCCCAACGTGATGAAGGGCGTTACTCCCACCCTCTGCACCGGCGCCAGCACCGACGCCATCAGCGGCGAGCACCTCATCCTCACCGCCGCCGGCATCGAGGCACTTACGCAGATGGAGCACGCCGGCATGGTACTCGACGTCTCCCACCTCAACGATGAGTGCTTTGACGAGGTTGTCACCCACGCCACGCGCCCCTTCGTCGCCAGCCACTCCAACTCCCGTGCGGTTTGCAGCGTCAAACGCAACCTTACCGACGACCAGTTCCGCACCATTCGCGACATGGGTGGCATCGTCGGCCTCAACTACTGCAGCGAGTTCCTATCCAACGACGTAACCGACAAGACCGCCGCAGACGTCACCTTCGACCAGCTGGCGGCACATATCGAGCACTGGCTCGACCTGGGCGGCGAGGACGTCATCGCGCTCGGCGGCGACTGGGACGGCGCCACGGTGCCTGCTTTCCTCTCCGATGCCAGCAAGATACCCGAGTTCCAGAACATGCTTTCCAAGCATTTTGGCAAGACCGTGATGCAGAAGCTCTGCAGCGACAACGCGCTTGCCTTCTTTGAGCGTTATTAATTTCACATCCCTTGAGCGGGCCGGCATGCCGAACGATCGACATGCCGGCCCGTCCCCGATCTGAAGGACCGCTTTTGACGCAGCAATTTACGTTTTTCCTATCCCGACCGGATGGGACGCCCATCTCCGTCGTCGTTACCAAAAAGCGCGTCAAAAACTTCAACCTACGCGTCACATCGAGCGGTGAGGTCCACGCCAGCGCACCGCTCGGCGCCAGTCGCGAGCGCATCGAGGCATTTGTGAAGCGCAACAGCGCCTGGATTGTCAGCCGACTTGCCCAGCGCAAGCAACGTCAGGCGGCAGCGCGAGAGCCACTCAGCCCCTCGTCCATCATTGCACTTTGGGGCAAGCCCATCACGGTACAGGATGCGCTCGATCACAACTTTGCATCACCCGCACCGCGACCCAAGCAGGCTACCTTCGCAAGTTTTATGGGTACCGACGAAACGGACGAAGACCCACAGGCCAAGCGGCGCGCAATCCTCGACGGCCTAACGTCCGACGAGCTCCAAGCCCACATCAGCCAGCTTTATACGACCGAGGTCACCGCAGCGCTACGCGACATCGTGCACGTGTACGAAATCGCAATGGGCGTCACCGTGGCCCGCATTTCCGTACGCAGCATGAAAACGCGTTGGGGCTCATGCACGCCCAAGACCGGAGCCATTCGCATCGCACGCGAACTTGCCGCTTATCCCATCGAGTGTCTCGACATGGTTGTCGCCCACGAGCTCGTCCACCTGCTCGAGCCAAGCCACAATCAGCGGTTTCACGCCCTGCTCGACACGTACTGCCCCAACAATAGAGCTCTGTCGCAGCGGCTCAAGCAGCCACCCATAGAGACGTATTAGAACCGGTTAGCGCACGCGCTCGATCTCGACACCGCAACTTGCCAGGGGCAGGCCAACAGGAGCCCACGGCTTATCGAGCTTTATGCGCACACCAAGCAGCGAGGGATAGCGGCGCAGCAGCATCTGGGCTGTCCCCTCGGCTGCCGCCTCGATGAGTTTAAACGTATGCTCGCGTAGATAGCCATCAACATCGTGGCACACCGAGCCATAGTCAATCGAGGCGTCCAGGTTATCGTGCTCCCCCGCCGCGCGCAGGTCGGCATAGAGCACCAGAGAAACGATGAACTTCTGACCCAGCGCGTTCTCCTCGGGATACACGCCATGGTTGGCAAAAACCTCAAGGCCGTCAATGACAATACGATCGGCATGGCGCAAATCGTCATAGCTCACGTGAGGCACCGCCGTCGCAGTAGAAATTTCACCCCTACCACGACGGGCGAGCTCAGCACCCTCAGTCTTGGTTGCATTCTCGGGCAGTTTCTTGTTACTCATCGCGATCGTCTCCTTCGTTTAGAACCCCGACCGCGCAAACTAACTACACGCGAATCGACAGGTTCTTTTTATCGTCGCTCCAGTTGCAAGCATTGCGCGCGGGGCATGCAAAGCAGGCGCGCGACGCTTTGTCAGCTGCATAGAGCAGACGCTCAAGCGGTTGGCTGTTCACGCGCAACTTTCGATGGCCCAGAATGGCCGTCTTAATGGCTGCGGCATCGGCCGGCTCAAACGCCACGTCATCGGGCATGCCGGCGAGTATTGCATCAGCGACGCGCTCGCTTGCAACATCATGGGATATACCCGATTCATACTGTTCATCTTTGCCGATATCGTGAAGAAGTGCCGTAGCGTAGATGACCTC
Source organism: uncultured Collinsella sp. (assembly GCA_900557505.1). GTDB lineage: Bacteria > Actinomycetota > Coriobacteriia > Coriobacteriales > Coriobacteriaceae > Collinsella. The sequence continues at coordinate 1,958 of USTC01000140.1, read as the reverse complement.
GCGGTCAAATTCGAGCTCTTCCTCGAGATTCTTGATCCACATAATACGGGCGACATCCAGCAGGTGGTCAATACCGTGACGGCAGAAGATGCGACCCGATTCCAACTGTGCAATGTTGCCCAGGTGCCGCCGGAACAGACCGTTGGCACAAATGTAATCGATACGAGGCATGGCACCAAAAGGCGCTAGGCCCGAAGCCATAAAACCGCGACGCGGCGTTCCCTCATCGGTCTTCGATGCAAAGTCGTTAACGGCTCTCATGGTTAGCGGCCCAGCATCCTAAAGAATCGCTCCTCGAGCGCCGAATCGGTCTCAAAGACGCCGCGGCGAGCGAGCGTCACGGTCTTGGTGCCGGGCTTTTGCACGCCGCGCATCGTCATGCACATATGCTCAGCCTCCATGAGCACAATCGCTCCCTGGGGAGCGAGATAATCCATGAGAGCGTCGGCAACCTGTGCACACAGCTGCTCCTGCAGCTGCAGACGACGGGCATAAACCTCAACCGTGCGGGCGAGCTTGGAAAGCCCAGCCACTCGACCGTTGGGGATATAGCCAATGGCGGCTTTGCCATAAAACGGCAGCAGATGATGTTCACACAGCGAGTAGAACGTGATGTCGCGCTCGATAACCAAATCGTTCGAAGCGACGGCAAAGGTTTTGGACAGGTGCTCCTCGGCACTCTGGTCCATACCGCCGGCGATCTCGCCATACATACGGGCAACGCGCGCCGGCGTCTCCAGCAGGCCCTCACGAGTTGAGTCCTCGCCTATACCTTCAAGCAGCAGCTTAATGGCAGTCTCGACTTTTTCCTGATCGACCATCTGGGCCTCACTTTTTCGATTTCGCGTTCGCGCTATTGTACCACGCCGGCACGCAACCTCTGCCAGCTACATAGTATGGGTCGAATAGACCGGATCATCACGCCAAAGTTCAACCGCATCACAAAGCGCAACGCCCTCGCGCTCAGCACGGTCGCGCGTAGCGTTCATATCGATCACACGCTGGTTACTCGAGCCCCTAAAGCGCAACGAGATATCGTACAGATCCTGAACGAACGGGCCGTCCACCAACATGTCGAGGCAGGCCAGGATACGGTCCGTCACCTCGGTATGATGACGGCCACCCGGCATAAGCTCCTCGAGCACGTCACCGGTAAAGCACCAAATGGTCTTGCCCGACCCAGCAGGATAGGCCGCACGCACGCGCTCGATAAAGTCAACAAGCCCCGCCTGATTCTCGGGCTCCATAGGCTCGCCACCCAGAATCGTCAGGCCATCGATAAAGGGATGATCGAGACTCTCGATAATCTTATCCTCGACGGCGCGATCGAACGGCTCGCCCGCAGCAAAGTCCCACGCGACAGAGTTAAAGCAATTCTTGCACCCACGACGGCACCCGCTCACAAACAGAGAAGTACGAACGCCTTCACCATCAGCAATATCGAAATACTTAATGTTCGCGTAGTTCATAAGTAACTCTCCCGGGAGGCCGGGACATATCTTCCCGTCCTCAAACATTCTCGGCCTTCGGCCTGCGAAACTGCGGGCGGGACGATATGTCCCGGCCTCATGCAAAGGGTAACTCAATGAACGAAGCGAACATCGAGCATAGGGTTCGAGGTCCAATAAATACTCAGCTGCAGCTCAACCGCCATCGCAAGTAAATCGCGGCTGCAGCTCAAATTATTTCCGCTAAGAACTTCGAGGAGTGAGCAGACCGCATGCCGCATCTCAGCTACATCAACTTGGCTGCCCGTAGCGAGGCCCCGGACCTTTGCTCGATATGAGTTCCGCACGAACAGGAGGCGCCAGTGGCGCCTCCGTCGTGAGCCAGGACTGTCCGAAATAGCGAGTAAAGGTCCGGGGCCTCGCTACGGGGCGGCCTGGGATGGTTATTAGAGATGCAGCACGCGGTCGCGGATCTCCTCGGTTCGACCCTGGTTCCAGAACTGGGTACCG
>USTC01000139.1 GCA_900557505.1 uncultured Collinsella sp. | reverse complement strand
CGTCATTATCAGTACGATTATCTCGACCAAGCGCCGTTTTGGTGCACGGTGGTCATCTGCTTCGTGACCGCCTTGGTCATCGTCTCGTCGCTGTGCGCCCACCCCACGCTCATCCAGGATGCCGGCGTCACCAACGGTGCCACGCTCGCCAACGCCGTGTTCGCCACCATCCCCTATGTGGGCGCGCCCATCCTCATGCTGGGCATCCTGTGCTTCGCCTATTCCACTATCATCGGGTGGAGCTACTACGGCGAACGCGTCACCCTGTACCTGTTCGGCCGCCGCTGGGTTCCGCTGTACCTGGGCTTCTACATCTGCATGGGCTTTTTGGGCGGCGTGGGCGTCGGCGACGTGGCTTGGACGGCAACTGATATCTCCAACGCGCTCATGGCGTTGCCCAACATCCTTATGGTGCTGCTGTGCGCCGGCATGGTGGGCAAGGAGACGCAGCATTACGTCTACGACGGCAACATCGACGAGGAGCTGCGCGCGGACATCCACGAGCTGCCCGAGAAAAGCGTGTTCACCCGCAAGAAGGCGTAGGGGAGCGGTCCTGCGCGTGAACAGGGGATAGGCATCTGTTTGTGCTCGGGATCGCCTCTTCGCAAGCCGGTCGCTTTTGCGGCCGGCTTGTTGCGTTCAGGGGGCTTTTGCGCGGCGCGTGAGGGCGCACGCGTGTGCAATGCGGGCATCCCTTGAAGCGGGCGCTTGCCCGACGTTGCGGTGTGGGTTTCGCTTTATAATGGCGGGTATGGAAACTATCGCAATCATAGGCGGCGGCGCATCGGGCCTGATGGCGGCTGTGGAGGCATCGCTTGCGCTGTGCCAAGCGGGCGCTGTGGCGCACGTGGCCCTGTTCGAGGCCGACCCCGAGCGCGTCGGCCGCTCCATTCTGGCAACCGGCAACGGCCGCTGCAACCTTTCCAACGAATCAATTGATTTCCAGCGGTACAACCGCCCCGCACTCGTCGAATCCGTCATGGGTCCCCAGCCCGAGCAAGAGCTCGGCAGTTTCTTCTCCTCGCTGGGCATCATGACGACCTCCGAGGAGGGCCGGCTGTATCCGCGCTCCCTTCGTGCCGAATCGGTGCGCGATGCGCTTCTCAACGCTTGCAACCGCCTGGGTATCACCTTGATCTGTGGAGCAAACGTTGCCTCGGCATTCAAAGCCCCCGAGGGCTGGGCACTCCAAATAGACCGTCCCGCGCGATCACTCAAGGCAAAAAAGCACGACGACCGAAAAACGGAGGTTCGCTCGCTTCGGAAGGCGCTCGCCGACATCCCTCGCAAGAGCGAGACGCTGCAGGCAAAGGCCGTAATTATCGCTACGGGCGGCAACCCTGTCGAAATCGCGAAGACGTTCAATCTTTCCCTCACACCGCAGCATCCCGTCCTCTGCCCTGTGTCGGCATCGGTCTTCGGCGACCAGACTGCGCTCAAGACACTGGATGGCCTGCGCGTCCGCGCCCGTTTGACGCTCACCCGCAATCACGAGGAGCTCTGGCGCGAAGACGGCGAAGTGCTCTTCCGAACCTTTGGCATCTCGGGCGTTGCCGCCTTTAACCTCTCCCGTCGCGTCCAGCGCGGCGACACGATTCTGCTCGACGTTTTCCCCGACCTCTCCAAAGACGAGTTACTCGATATGCTCAATCAGCGAGTTGCGTTGCTCGGCGGCTTTTCACCCCGCGACCCCCGCTGGCTCGACGGTATGCTTGCCCCGCAGTTCTCTCACGTTGTCTGCACCGCATTCGAACAGTGCCACCCCGGGTCGCACGACATCATCCATCTGGTCTCAATCCTCAAGCACTTTAAGCTGCTCGTCGAGGGAACGACAGAGGAGCGTTCGGCCCAGGTCACGCGCGGCGGCGTGCCCATCGAGAGCGTCTCAGCTCCCAACCTCTGCATGAGCAACGCGGCAGGCGCCCCACTCTACATCTGTGGCGAGGCGCTCGACATCGATGCCGATTGCGGCGGTTTCAACCTTGCGTGGGCTTGGATCTCGGGTATTCGCGCTGCAAGCAGCCTATAGCCGCGCAGTCTATAATCAAAACGCATTCGGGCCGTCTGGGACACCGGGCGGCCTCTTTCTTGCATCTAAGGAGACCTCGATGATCGAAATCACCCAAGTCCACGCGTCACTCGATGAGGCCGGCGACGAAGCCGCCTGCCTTGCTATTGGTAGACGCGCCGTCAAACGAGCCCTGCGATGCGAGGATTCCCAGATTAAAGCCATTGAGCTCCATCGCAAGTCAATCGACGCCCGTAAAAAGCGAGATGTCCATTTTATTTTGAGCTTTCGAGTTGAGCTGACAAGCTCCCGACTCGAGCAGGAGGTGGTCGACTGCGTCGCCGAGCGCGACCGCTCGCGCATCCGCATGGTAGACGGCGAGGCTCCTTCATTCCCCAGCCCTGTCCCGAATGCACCCAAGGGGCGTCCCGTCGTTGTCGGCGCCGGGTGCGCTGGCCTCTTCGCCGCCCTGACCCTTGCCGAAGCGGGCCTTAAACCCCTGCTCATCGAGCGCGGCGACCCCGCACTTCGCCGCTCGGAAGCGATTGATCTCTTTCTTAAGGAGCGTATCCTCGACCCCGAAAGCAATATCCAATTTGGCCTGGGCGGCGCAGGGACCTTCTCGGACGGCAAGCTCAACACGGGAACCAAGAATCCTGCCCATCGACTGATTCTTGATACCTTCGTCAAAGCGGGCTCGCCTCGCGACATCCTGTGGGACGCCAAGCCGCACATTGGCTCCGACATCCTCCCCACCGTCGTCACCAACATTTCTCAGCGCATCGAGCAGCTCGGTGGAACCGTCCGATATCGAACAAAGCTCGTCGATATTCGAACCGATGAATCCGGCGCCATCACCGGCGTCGATGTCCAACCACCCCAAGAAACCACAAGCGAGACAATCGCCACAAAGCACCTCATTCTCGCCTGCGGCCATTCCGCCCGCGACGTATTCGAGCTTCTCAAAGAACATAACGTTGCCCTCGCGCAAAAGACCTTTGCCATGGGTGTGCGCATCGAGCATCCACAGCGCGACATCGACCGCGCCCAATATGGCCCTTCGGCGGGGCACCCGGCACTCGGAGCAGCTCCCTACAAGCTTGTCGCCCATCTCCCCAACGGCCGCAGCGTGTTCTCGTTTTGTATGTGCCCCGGCGGACAGGTTGTCGCGGCTTCTTCCGAGCAGGGCCATCTGTGCGTCAACGGTGCCAGCCTCAATGCCCGCGACGGACGCAACGCAAACGCCGCCCTGCTCGTTAACGTCACGCCTGAGGACCTTCCCAACGATGACCCGCTCGCAGGCATTGAACTCCAGCGCGCCTGTGAGCGAGCCGCCTATCGCCTGGGTGGCTCCAACTGGAACGCGCCGGCACAACTCGTCGGAGATTTCCTTGCGGGGCGCGCCAGCACGGCATGTGGAAAGGTTAAGCCCACCTATCCGCTCGGTATGACTTGGACAGCAATTGACGAGGCACTACCGCAGCATATCGTCGAGTCGCTTCGCCTGGGAATTCCCCTGCTCGGGAAAAAGTTGCGGGGCTACGACCGCTCCGATGCCGTGCTCACCGGCGTGGAGACGCGTTCGAGTTCCCCGGTCACCGTCAACCGAGATCACACGTGTCACGCCGTGTCGACCCCGGGCCTTTACCCTTGCGGCGAGGGTGCCGGATATGCGGGCGGCATCATGAGCGCCGCCACCGACGGCATCCGTTGCGCTGAGGCGCTGATAGCAGACCTCTAGTGCACGAACTCTCGCGTCCGAACGACACAGGCCCCGAGCTCCACAGGGAACTCGGGGCCTGTTCACTACTTCCTGAATCGTGCACCCTGGCGTTTTCTGCCCGAAGCAAAGGTAGAGCCCTTGCGAGCCTGCGAACGCAAACGCTCAATCGTTTCGTCCTCAGATGCGCCCTCAAGCATCGCCCGAATCTGAACGACGGCATCGCGCAGACGCGCCGCCTCCTCAAAGTCCATGGCGGCGGAAGCGTTACGCATGTCTTCCTCCATGGTCTCGACGATCCGCACGAGCTCGTCATGCGGTAGCCCTTCTAGCTGCTCGGCAAGCGTCTGCTCGGGTGTCACCGTCTCCGGCGCGGCGCCCTCGCCGTTTTCGTCGGGTGTATAGAACGCACCGTGACCCAGTGAATCGCCTCTCGAGCGTCCCTTCGAGCCCACAGTCTTTTCGGCCTCGGCAATAAAGCTCGAAATGTCGTTAATGGCCTTGCGGACCGTCTTGGGCACAATGCCATGCTCTTCGTTATATGCCATCTGAATCTCGCGACGGCGCTGCGTCTCCTCGATGGCTTCTTTCATCGAATCGGTCACAACGTCTGCATACATGATGACTTCGCCATCGGCGTTACGGGCCGCGCGGCCAATCGTCTGAATCAGCGAAC
>USTC01000138.1 GCA_900557505.1 uncultured Collinsella sp. | reverse complement strand
GGAGCCGGTTGCCGAGGTTGTGGAGGCCGACGCTGCCGAGGTGGAGACTGCGGTCGAGCCCGAGGTGGCACCCGAGTCCACCGAGTTGGCCGACGAGGCTGAGTCCGCGCCCGCGGAGGAGGCTGCTCCGGTCCTGCCCGAGGTCACTGTGCTTGATGCCTCCGCTACGCAGGCAATCCTCGATAACGGCCGCGGCTATGCGCAGTTCTGCGATATGGCCGTGCTTGCCTTTGCCTCGTTTACCAATCCGGGCGGCGGCTATATCCAGGGCTACCTGGGCCAGGAGGCGACGCTCTGCGCCGATTCGTACCTGTACAACGTGCTCGACAAGCAGCGCAAGTGGTACGGCGAGAACCGTCGCCGCAACATCAACTGCGAGCTGTACCGTAATCGTGCGCTGGTGGTGCCCGCCGTGCGCTTCGACCGCAACCACGTGCACGCCTATGCCGACGTAATCGTCGCCGCCGCGCCTAACGTCAAGTGTGCCCGTCAGGAGTACCGCGTGAGCGACGACGCCCTGTTGGATGCCCTGCGCGACCGTATCCGCTTTGTCCTTGCCATCTGCGATGAGCTGGGTCGCGAGAAGCTCGTGCTGGGTGCTTGGGGCTGCGACAACAACGGCTTTGACGCCGAGGCCGTGGCAGAGCTCTTCCGCGAGGAGCTCGCATCGGGCGACTTTAAGGTCAAGCAGGTGTTCTTTGCCGTGCCTTCTACGCGCTGGGATGAGGATTTTGCCAAGTTCGAGCACGTGCTGGCAAACTTCCCCGAGCGCAACGAGGAGTCCTATGCCCAGGTTGCCGCCCGCGCGGCTGCTCGCGCCGCCGAGCAGGCCCAGGCTGCCGCCGAGGACGATGAGGACGATGACGATTGGCGCAAGTACCTGTAATCGGTACGTGCCGTCAGATAGGTCGAGCCGGCGGGAGGGCTACTCCCGTCGGCTTTTTACTAAAGGAGGGGCTTACGATGAAAAACGTTCTGTGCTTTGGTGACAGCAATACCTATGGCTATGATCCCCGGAGCTATTTCGGTGGGCGCTATGACGCGGACAGCCGGTGGGTGGACATCCTGGCCGCGAAAACCGGCTGGTATGCGCGATGGCACCGCGGTGCGCTATGCGCAGGATGTGCGCTGGTGCGGCGTGGCGCAGCGTGACCTGGGCGAGGGCTGGCATGTGATTGAGGAGGGGCTTAACGGCCGCACGACGGTGCGCGACGATATGTGCCATCTGGACACTAACCTCAACGGCATTCGCGCGCTTCCGATGCTGCTCGAGGCCCATAAGCCGCTGGACGCCATTGTAATCATGCTGGGCACCAACGACTGTAAGACGGTCTTTAACGTGACAGCTTCCGATATCGCCCGTGGCGCCATGGCGCTGATTCGCGCCGTCCGCGCGTTTCCGTGGACCGACGCCGCGCCTTGTCCGCGAATTCTGCTGATGGCGCCTATCAAGATCAAGCCGCAGATCGCTGATGTGTATATGACCGACTTTGACGAGCATTCCGTTGAGGCATCTGAGCATTTTGGCGAGTACTATGCGCATGTGGCCGAGCAGTTTGGCTGCGACTTTTTGAATGCCGCCGAGTTTGCCGAGCCGGGCGATATCGACTATCTGCATATGATGCCCGAAAGCCATGAGAGCTTGGGACATGCCGTGGCAGCCAAGCTCAAAGAGATGCTCGGTGAGTAGCGCGACCCTAAGCCGCTACAAAGGGGCCCTTTGCGGTGGCTTGGGGTCGTCTGTTTGTCTTGATCTGTAACAGTTGTAAGGCCGAAAACGGGCTAGATGTTACAGATTGAGATTATTTAGGTCGATATCGGTCGTTTGTCTCGATCTGTAACATCTAGGGTCGATTTTGCCGAGTTACTGTTACAGATCGAGATTATCTTCTCAGCTAAATTTGAATGTCTCGATCTGTAACAGGTGGGCCGCAAAATGGGCTCTAACTGTTACAGATCGAGACGTTTGTGGTAGCCACCGCAAAGGTGCCTGTCCCCTTTGCGGTGGTTTTGGGCTGCGAATCTTAATATTGCCACATATGGTTGACGGGGCCGGAGCCTTTACCCATGTCAAAGCCGGCGGCGAGAGCGCCGGTTAGGTAGGCCTTGCCGGCGTTGACGGCGTCGGCAAGTTCCATGCCCTGGGCCAGCGCGCAGGCGATGGCGGACGAAAGCGTGCAGCCAGTGCCATGCGTGTTGCCGGTCTCGATGCGCTTGTGGCGGAACCACGTGGTGAGTGGATCGCCCAGGTGGTTACCCTCGTCATCGAGCGGCGCGGGCTCTGCTAGCACATCGTTGGCCTCGTTGACAAAATGCCCGCCCTTAACGAGGGACGCGCAGCCAAAGCGACGGGTGAGGAGCATGGCAGCGTTTTGCTGTGTGCGCTCGGAATCGACCTCGTAGTCGAGCAGCGCCATGGCCTCGGGTATGTTGGGCGTGATGACGGTCGCCAGCGGGAACAGGCGACGCGTGAGCGCCTCGGTGGCATCCTCGGCAATGAGGCGAGCGCCCGAGGTGGCGACCATGACGGGGTCGACGACGATATTTTGTGCGTCCCAGGCACTCAAGCGGTCGGCGATAACCTCGATAATCTCGGCAGAGGAGACCATGCCGATCTTGACGGCGCTCGGGCGAATATCGTCAAAGACGGCGTCAATTTGCGCAGCGACGATATCAGGGGAGATATTCTGTACGGCGGTGACGCCGAGCGTGTTTTGTGCGGTGATGGCGGTGATGGCCGTCTCGGCATACAGACGGTGCGCCGTGATGGTCTTAATGTCTGCCTGAATGCCGGCGCCACCGCTGGAATCGGATCCCGCGATGGATAGAACGGCGGGTACCTTACTGCGATCCATGTTCGCTCCCTTGTCCGGACGGATTCAAATGGGTCTTTTACCCCGCATTATAAAGATGCCCGGGCCGGCTGTATGCCGAACCCGGGCGGGCGATGCAATCTTTACGCAAATGTAAGCAATTGTTCACAAGTCAACAATTGACGGGCGTTGCAGAAGGCTTGCTGGCAATTGCCCTGTAAAGGCTAATCCTCCATGCCAAGATCGATCGTCGTGCCCTCGAACACCTTGTTGACGGTGCGGACGGCGCACATCTTGCCGCACATGGTGCAGGTGCCCTCGGTGGCGGCAGGGGACTCCTCGTAGCGCTTTTTGCCCGTAACTGGGTCGAGAGCACACTTCCACATGGCATCCCAGTCGAGCTTGCGGCGTGCCTGGCCCATCTTGTCGTCCATGTCGCGGGCGTGCGGCACCTTCTTGGCGATATCGGCGGCATGTGCGGCGATCTTAGTGGCCATGAGGCCGTCGAGCACATCCTGGGCGTTAGGCAGGCATAGGTGCTCTGCCCGCGGCGCGTAGCACAGGAAGTCGGCGCCGGAGCTTGCGGAGATGGCGCCGCCGATGGCTGCGGTGATGTGGTCGTAACCCACGCCGATATCGGTCACCAGCGGCCCCAGCACATAGAACGGGGCGTTGTGGCACAGGCGCTTCTGCAGCTTCATGTTGGCGGCGATCTCGTCGAGCGCCATGTGGCCCGGTCCCTCGACCATAACCTGGACGCCCGCGGCCCATGCGCGCTTGCACAGCTTGCCCAGCTCGATCATCTCGGCAGTCTCGGTGGCGTCGTTGGAATCGTAGAGACAACCCGGGCGGCAGGAGTCGCCGAGCGAGATGGTCACGTCGTACTCGTGGCAGATCTCGAGCACCTCGTCGTAGAACTCGTAGAACGGATTCTCGTTGCCGGTGACCTCCATCCATCCAAACAGCAGCGAGCCGCCGCGGCTGACGATGTTCATCAGGCGGCCGGTCTCCTTGAAGGTTTTGATGACCGATTTATTGATGCCGCAGTGGATGGTCATAAAGTCCACGCCGTCCTCGGCGTGTGCGCGCACGACCTCGAGCAGGTCGTCCTTGGTAAGCTCGACCAGCGGCTTTTCCATGTAGCCGATGGCGTCGTACATGGGGACGGTGCCCACCATGAGCGGCGTCTCGTCGATGAGCTGCTGGCGGAACTGGCGTGTCTTGCCCGAGTTGGAGAGGTCCATGATGGCGTCGGCGCCAAAGTCCTCGGCGATCTTGACCTTCTTCCATTCCTCGGCGGCATCGGCCTTGTCGCCCGAGATGCCCAAGTTCACGTTGACCTTGGTGGACAGGCCCTCACCGACACCAAAGGCGCGCATGCCCTTTTTGATATGCACGATGTTGGCGGGAATGGCGATGCGGCCGTCGGCCACACGCTCGCGGATGTACTCGGGGTCGCGATGCTCGCGCTCGGCGACTTCCTTCATCTGCGGCGTGATCTGCCCGGCGCGGGCGAAGTCGATTTGCGTGACGAGCTTGGGCTCGGTCAGTGTGCTCATTGGCACGGCTCCCTTCGTTGGCATTACCCATATCAGGTTTGCGGGTCAGGGCGGGCGCGCCCAATCTCAG
>USTC01000137.1 GCA_900557505.1 uncultured Collinsella sp. | reverse complement strand
CGCATGGCCGCCAGCGCGGCATCGGCCTGCTCGGCCGGCACCACGGCGACCATCTTGCCCTCGTTTGCCACCTGCAGAACGTCGTAGCCGAGCATCTCGCATGCCGCTTGCACGTCGGGGCGCACGGGCACGGCATCCTCGTCGATCTCCATGGCAACGCCGCTGGCCTGGGCAAACTCGTTGAGCGTAGATGCCAGGCCGCCGCGCGTGGGGTCGCGGAAGCAGCGGGTGTCGGGGGCGGCGGCGAGCACGTCGGCAATCAGATGATTGAGCGGCGCAGCGTCGCTTTCGATGTTGCTCGAAAACGCCAAGCCCTCGCGCTGGCTCATGATGGCGATGCCGTGGTCGCCTAGCGTACCCGATACCAGGATGGCGTCGCCAGGCCGACAGTTTGCACCGCTGAGCGCTACGCCCGCGGGTACCTCGCCCACGCCGGCGGTATTGATATAGGCGCCGTCGGCACCGCCGCGCTCGACCACCTTGGTGTCGCCGGTGATAATCTTCACACCTGCCTCATGTGCCGTTTCGGCCATGGCCTGCACAATCTGGCGGAGCTTGTCCATGGGATAGCCCTCTTCGAGGATAAAGCCGCATGAGAGGTAGCGCACGTTAGCGCCCGAGGTCGCGACGTCGTTGACGGTTCCGCATACGGCGAGGCGGCCGATATTGCCGCCGGGGAAGAACTGCGGCGTTACCACAAAGCTGTCGGTCGACATGGCGATTCGCCCGCTTGCGGGTAGCGCGGCGACGCCGGCATCGTTGCCCGCAAGCAGCTCGGGCGACCCAAAGGCATCCAGAAAGACCTCATCGATAATGCGCTTCATCATCTGGCCGCCGGAGCCGTGGCCCAGCAGGACAGTGCTATCGGTGGCAGTACGGGACATATCGAAAACTCCAATCGTGGGTGGAATTATATGGGTGAGGCGCAGCGTCGACCGGTCCGCCGTCCGTTAGAACGGCGGAACCTAATAGTCGCGGTAGCGGTAGTACGCCGCGCAGCTGCCCTCAGAGCTCACCATGCAGGGGCCGACGGGATGCTCGGGTGTGCAAGCGTGGCCGAGCAGCGGGCAGTCGCTCGGCGTGATGGCACCGCGCAGCACGTCGCCGCAGCGGCACCCGCGCGGCTCGACCGTCGGTTCAATGGGCACGTCAAAGCGGGCACCGGCATCAAAGCGCGCGAATTCGGGTCGGATGGAAAGACCCGAGTTGGCAATCGGTCCCAGCCCGCGCCACGTGGTGTCGCACGGCTCAAATACCTGCTCGACCAGCTGGCGCGCTACGGGATTGCCGTCTGCATCGACGCCACGGCGGTAGGCGTTGTCGATTGCAGGCTGGCCCTCGACAATCATCTGGACCAGCATACAGATGCCCTGCAAGATATCGACCGGCTCAAACCCGGTGACTACGCCGGGGGTCTCGAACTCGTCGACCAAAAACCCAAAGGGTGCCAGGCCTGTGATGGTAGCGACGTGACCAGGCAGGATAAAGCCGTCGATGGTGGTCTCGGGGTCGTTGGCAATCGCGCGCAGTGCCGGCGGCGTGGTCTTGTGGGCGCAATAGACCGAGAAGTTCTGGAGCCCGCGCGCGTCGGCCTCCAGGATGGCGGCGGCAATGGTGGGCGTTGTGGTCTCAAAGCCGACGCCCATAAAGATGACCGGACGTTCGGGATTTTGCTCGGCAATGTCGAGTGCGTCGAGCGGGGAGTAGACGATGCGGATGTCGCGCCCCGCCGCCTTTTGCGCGGCAAGCGAGGTGGACGATCCGGGAACGCGCATCATGTCGCCAAAGGTGGTGATGATGGCGCCGTCCATGTTGGAAAGCGCGATTGCGTGATCGATGTCGCGGTTGGCGGTGACGCAAACGGGGCACCCCGGGCCGCTTAGCAGTTTGAGTCCCGTCGGCATGATGGAGCGAAAGCCATAGCGGCCAATGCTCACGGTGTGCGTACCGCAGACTTCCATAAGGTTGATGCTGCGGTTACCGACAAGCTCATGAATACGATCGATGAGCTCGCGAGCCAGCTTGGGGTCGCGAAATGCCGAAAAGTCGATACCGGAGCGAACCGGCTGCGTCGCCGCCACTAGTATGCCTCGGCCGGGTTAGTGGCGAGCTGGTCCTCTTCGGCCAGCTCGGTCATGGTATTGACGAGCTCGAGTGTCTCTTGGGCTTCCTGCTCGTCGACAATCTGAATGCCAAAGCCGGCGTGCACGAGAATATAGTCGCCTACCTGTGCCGTCGGCACGAGGCGCAGCGAAACGGGGCGCTCGATGCCCATCATGTCGACGGTCGCCTTAAGGTCGTCGTCGCGTTTGACTACTTTACCGGGAACGGCAAGGCACATAATGTTCCTCTTTTATACGTTTTGCGCTGGATAGGCGCCTAATTACCCATCAGATGATGGTAACGCTCGCGGGAGTCGCGAGCAAACGCGTTACACCTGTGAGACGGTTGAGCGCGGCGGCGTGCGAGGGCGAGCTATTGCGATGCGATCTGCGCAAGACGAGCGCGCGCGACAGCCGCCTGACCGTAGGCGATGCAGCCGTCGTTGACGGGCACAGTGTGGGGGACCAAGACGGCAAGACCGGCGTCTTTGAGTTCGTGGGTAAGAAGCTGAAGCAAAAGCCGGTTCATGAACACACCGCCCGAGAGCGCGACGGTATCGATGCCTTCGCGATCACAGATCTCGCACGCGATGTGGATCGTAGCGTGCGTAATGGCGATGTGAAACCCGAGGGCGAGCCTGTCGGCCGGCGCGCCTGCCTCGATTCCATTCAGAAGAGCTTCGATGAGCGGTTGGGGGTCCAAGATGGGGGAGTCGTTGGCAGACGTGAGTGCGCCTGTATGATTGCCGTCGAGATGAACGGTCTTACCGCCGAGCGCGCGCCAGGCGGCGGCTTCGAGTTCGATGGCAGGCTCGCCTTCGTAGGTTGCCTGCCCGCAAATGCCCAAAACTGCAGCGGCGGCGTCAAAGAGGCGCCCCATACTGCTCGTGCGTGGGCTGTTGATGTTCCGCTCGATCATCGTAGCCGTGATGCTGCGCGTCTGCTCGTCGAGGGTGCTCAATAGCCCTGCGGCACCTGGGTGCTCGAGCAGGCCGAGCTCGCTCAGCAGGGCAAAGGCATTGCGCCGGGCATCGCGCACGGATGCGGCACCGCCTGGCAGCGCCCAGGTGCGCAGGTGTGCGGCGCGTTCAAAATCGGCAAGGCCGGCAACAAGGAACTCGCCGCCCCAAATGGTTCCGTCGGTGCCCGCTCCCGTGCCGTCAAAGGCGATGCCAAGGACGCGCGAGTCGGTTGTAAGCTGGCCCGTGGCGATGGCCTCGGCCATTACGCTTGCGATATGCGCATGATGGTGCTGCACCTCGACGAGCGGCAGATTGCATTTTCGCGCCTGCTCACGCGCCCACTGGCTCGATAGATAGCTGGGGTGTAAATCGCAGGCCAAGGCGGCGGGCGCCAGGTCAAAGAGGTTTTCCAGACGCAAGCGCGCGGCGCTCCAGGCATCGAAGGTCGCGCCGTTTTCAACATCGCCAATATGCTGCGACACAAAACAGGCCGCCTCGCCGTTCGCATCCTCGCGTGTGAATGCGATCGTTGCCTTTTGCTGTGGGCCGCATGCGAGCACGCAGGGCGCGACGGTGTCGAGTGCCGGTAGCGGCAACGGCCGAGGCGCATATCCGCGTGCGCGACGCACGGGCATGACGTTGCCGTCGACCACGCGTACCACGGAGTCGTCGTAGCGCGAGAGAATCGCACGGTCGTTGCCAAGTAGCGCGTCGGCAATGCCGGCTGCAACAAGATGTTCCCATGCAAGGACATCGTCGGTCTCGATAGGTTCCTCGCTCAGGTTTCCGCTGGTCATGACTAGCGCGTGCATGTCATGCGACGCGGCCGCGGCGAGCAGTAAATGTTGAAGCGGTGTATAGGGGAGCATGACGCCGAGCTCGGGTAGATCGTGCGCGACGGATGGCGCGAGTGTAAGGGCGTTGGGGGAATCTCCCTCGCCAACAGCACGTCGGCGCAACAGCACGATGGGGCGGATGCTGCCGGTTAGCAAGCCGCGCTCGGCGTCGTCGACATGGCACAGGCGTTCAGTATCGGCAAGGCTGCGCACCATAACGGCAAGCGGTTTGTTGCTGCGGCGCTTGCGACGGCGCAGCTCGACCACCGCCCGCTCATCGGCGGCGTTGCAGGCCAGATGGAATCCGCCCAGGCCCTTGATGGCGACAATACCGCCGCTGGCCAGCAGTTCAACACAGCGGTCGATAATGGCATCGCTGGTTTCGCGTGTGCTGCCGACGGCTGGCGTCGCCCCCGAGCTCTCGAGCTCCATGTCGCCCGCCGCCTCGCGCCAGGTAATATGTGGCCCGCAGTCAAAGCAGGCATCGGGCTGCGCATGAAAGCGCCGGTCAAGCGGGTCGCCATACTCTGCGGCGCACTCGGGGCACATGGGAAAGCAATCCA
>USTC01000136.1 GCA_900557505.1 uncultured Collinsella sp. | reverse complement strand
TTGAAAGCCGTTGGCCCCGCCGTCAGGGCGTGTTTGCCCCCATCTTCGATGCCGCCATCGCCGACGGCTACAAGCGCCTCATGGCCCCCTCGCTGGAGCGCGAGGCCCGCGCCAAACTCACCGTTCGCGCCCAGACCGAGGCCATCAACGTCTTTGCCAAGAATCTCGAGGGTCTACTCTCGGCACGCCCCGTGCGAGGCGCCCGCGTGCTCGCGCTCGACCCGGGCTACCGCACTGGCTGCAAGGTCGCCGTCATGGACGAGACCGGCAAGCTGCTCGACCACGGCGTGGTCTACCCCACCAAACCGCGCCACGACGTCGCCGGCACTAAGCGCGAGCTCGCCCGCCTCGTCAAGAAGGACGGCGTCAACACCATCGTCATCGGCAACGGCACCGCCAGCCGTGAGACCGAGGAAGTCGTCTCGGAGTTCATCGCCGAGCAGGCGCCTGGGCTGCGATACACCATCGTCAACGAGGCCGGCGCGTCGGTGTACTCCGCCTCCGAGCTCGCCAGCCAGGAATACCCCGACCTGGACGTCACCGTGCGTGGCGCCATGAGCCTGGGCCGTCGCCTGCAAGACCCGCTGGCAGAGCTCGTCAAGATTCCGCCCCAGTCCATCGGCGTTGGCCAGTACCAGCACGACCTTGACCAGGCCGAGCTCTCGCGCACCCTGGGCCACGTGGTGGAGGACGTCGTCAACCGCGTGGGCGTCGACGTCAACACCGCGAGTGCGAGCCTGCTGGGCTACGTGTCGAGTATCACGCCGAGCGTGGCCAAGAATATCGTGGCCTACCGCGAGGAAAACGGCGCCTTTACCGATCGCCGCCAGCTCAAGAAGGTCCCCAAGTTGGGGCCCAAGGCATATCTCAACGCCGCGGGTTTCCTGCGCATCAGCGGCGGTAAGAACCCGCTCGACGCGACAAGCGTCCACCCTGAGAGCTACGAGGTGGCCACAACCGTCCTGGAGCGCGCAGGCGTTAAAGCCAGCGAGCTCAGCCGCGGCGGCGTGCCCGACATCGAGCGCCGTCTGGGCAGCATCTCGGCGCTGGCAAGCGACCTGGACTGCGGCACCCTCACGCTCATCGACATTGTCAACGAGCTCAAGAAGCCCGGTCGCGACCCGCGCGACGACGCGCCCGAGGTGGTCTTTAGCCGCTCAGCGCTTTCCATCGACGACCTGGAACCCGGCATGGAGCTCAAGGGCACGGTGCGCAACGTTGTGGACTTTGGCGCCTTCGTCGACGTGGGCGTGCACCAGGACGGCCTCGTGCACATCTCCAAGCTGGCCAACCGCTTTGTCAAGCACCCGAGCGACGTGGTGCGCGTCGGCGATACGGTCAAGGTGTGGGTCGAGAAGGTTGATCGCGACCGCAAAAAGATCTCCCTCACCATGGTGCAGGGCAAGTAAACCTCCAAAGCAAAGGTACCCCCTGCAGCGATGTGCAAAATCGCGAGTATTCTGCAATTTCCGCCGCTCCGAACGCCCCTCAGAGGCAATAAAGTCAAAAACAGCCCCCGTTTTAGCGTCGTCAGAGCCAAAACGGGGGCCGTTCCATGCTTCGGTTAACTGATAAAGACCTTTACCTTGCTGAATACTCTCAATTTTGCACGGCGCAGGCGGGGGTACCTTTGTCCACGGCAGAATATGGAAGCCAATCACCAGCCTACCGGCAAGTTCGTGTCGGCAGCCCCGGCCTTTCCTTTGCCTAGCGCGACCCTCGCGAAGCGCGTGAGCGATAGGGAAAGGAAAGGCCGGGGCGAACAACCCGCGACACAGCCAGTGCTCGCCCTACGGCAGGATACGGAAGCCGAGCGAGGCGATATCCTTGGCAAAACCGCGGACGGTGTCGAGCGAGACCTCGTACGGGTCGCGGCCGATGTTCTTGCGCTTGGCCAAGATGCTGTTGGGCACCGTGATGATCTGGCAACCGCAGGCCTCGGCCTGGTAAATGTTGATGAGCTCGCGCGTGGACGCCCACAAGACCTCACAGCTGGGCTTTGCGGCGGCCTTCTTGACCGACTCCGTCATAAACGGAATGGGATCGACGCCGGTATCGGCAATACGGCCGGCAAAAAGCGAGATGATAGACGGCGTCTCCGCGTCAACGGCCTCGATCATCTCATCGACCTGCTTAGGCGTAAAGATAGTGGTGACGTTGACCTTGATGCCGTCGGCCGAAAGCTTGTGGACCAGCTCAGCGGTGGACTCGCCCTTGGTGGTCACGCATGGGATCTTGACGTAGACGTTCTCGGCCCAGGTAGCGATCTCGCGAGCCTCAACCTCCATGGTCTCGACGTCGTCGGCAAAGACCTCAAACGAGACAGAAACGTCGGTGATGTGGGTCAGGACCTCCTTGGCAAACGCGCGATAATCCGTCACGCCGCCCTTCTTCATAAGGGACGGGTTGGTCGTGAAACCCTGAACGTTGCCGTTCTCGTACATGTCGAGCATGCCCTCGAGGTTTGCACCGTCAGCGAACACCTTGATTGCCATCTGCCTGATTCCTTTCGCTTGCACATGGGCGTTGCACTGATAAACACTTTACCTACGTTTATCAAGGCGTGAGCTGCGGGTTTTTATCTTCTCGGCGAACGGTATAAACACCTCAGTGTTTGGATTGATAAATCGATTGAGCATGCAAAAGCAAAGAGTCGCAGTTTGAGCAAACGTCAGAACGCGGGATTCATTAGATGAGGCCGAAATGCCGCATCGCCGTGACGGTGCCGTCGTGTGCGACATCGTCGGTCACGTAGTCGGCGACCGCCTTGACCTCAGGCATGGCGTTGCCCATGGCGACAGCCGTCTCGACCGCAGCGAGCATGCCCAGGTCGTTACCCGAATCGCCGAAGCCAAAGGTGCGCGCGTTGCCGGTGCGACCCAGGTATTCCAGCGCTCGCGCCACGCCCACGCCCTTGTCGATGCCCTTGGGGCTCAGCTCGCGATTCTGACCACCGGTATTGCACAGCTCAAACTCGCAATCGATAAAGCCATCATCGTTGGCTACGCGAGCCAGGTCGCTCGCGACGATGCCTACCTTGCCCACGTGCAGACGGCCGTCGACGCGCATTTCCTCGGTGCTGTACACCACAGAAGTGCCGATCAGAGACGACTGCTCAACGCCCGCGGGTTCCAGGGCAAAAGTAGCCACGTTGGTCTCGAAAAAGGCCTCAATCCCTGCCGCGGCCATACGGCGCGCAAGCTCCTCGATAACGTCCTCGTCAAAGCAGTCCTCATGCACCACGCGGCCCTCGACCTCGAGCGTGGCGCCTGCCATGGCAACGATGCCCACGGGGTCGAGCGCACGCAAACTGTCCGCGATGAGCCACAGGGGACGACCCGTGCAGATAAATGCCTGGTGTCCCGCGTCGCGCAGACGATGAAACGCCTCGACGACCGCCTGCGAGGGGTGAACCGCCGAAAAGTCCTTGTCGGTCATATCGTCGGGATCGAACGACGTCAGCGTGCCGTCCACGTCAAAAAAGAGCACGGCGGATTCGGGGCACGCATCAATCATATGGGTTCCTTTCGAGGATAAGGGCAAACGAAGCATCCATCATATAATGGAGCGACGCAACCAGAGAGGTCACCCATGGAATTTTACGCAAGCTGCCCCGAGGGCTTTGAGTCCGCACTCGCCGATGAGCTTAAACGCCTCGGGCTTTCGCATGTTCGCCGGCTGAAGGGCCGCGCCACGTTTGAGGGCGAGCTCGAAGAAGGCTACCGCGCCTGTCTGTGGTCGCGCCTGGCGAGCCGCGTGTTCGTGGTACTCGGGCGCTTTGAGGCGCAGGATGCCGATGAACTGTACGATAGCGTTTACGACATCGCCTGGGAGAGCATCGTCCGCCCCGGCGCCACCATCGCCATTACCGCCCGCGGCGTGACCGAGCAGCTGCGCAACACGCGCTTCTCGGCCCTGCGCGCCAAGGACGCATTGTGCGACCGCCTGGCCGAGACCACGGGCCGTCGCGCCGACGTCGATGCCGCCGACCCCGATGTTCACCTACTGCTTTCGTTGCGCCAGCGCCGCGCGAGCATAAGCCTAGACCTTTCGGGCGACCCGCTGTTCAAGCGCCTGCCGCCCGCGGCGACCCGTGCCGGCGAGGGCGCGCACGTGCTGCGCCCCGACTACGCCGCTCTGGTGCTGGCGCAGGTCGGCTGGACCGCACTGTGCGAGCGCGAGCTGACGGCCGATGATTACGAGAATGACGCCCTCCCCACGCTGATCGACGCCTCGTGCGCCGGCGGCGGCCTGCTGCTGGAGGCCGTGAATATCCTAACCGACCGCGCCCCGGGCGCCGCCCGCGAGCACTGGGGCTTTGAGGGCTGGCAGCTGCATGACGCTGCCCTGTGGGAGCAGCTGCGCGCCGAAGCGCGCGAGCGCGAGACGACGGCACGCGAGCGCCAGGCGTGCATCGTCGCCGTGGACATTGACCCCGCCGCCCGCAAGACCGCCGAGCGCATGGTCAAG
>USTC01000135.1 GCA_900557505.1 uncultured Collinsella sp. | reverse complement strand
GCCGACATCGAATCCGAGCAGCCCGACCGCATCGTGCTGCTGGGCGACCTGCTCTACCACGGTCCGCGCAACGACCTGCCGCGCGATTACGCCCCCAAGCGCGTTATCCCGCTGCTCAACGCCCTGGCCGACCGCATCATCGCGGTGCGCGGCAACTGCGATGCCGAGGTCGACCAGATGGTCCTCGACTTTCCCGTCATGGCCGACTACGCCACGCTGTTTGACGAGACCGGCCGCGAGCTGTTCCTGACGCACGGCCATGTCTTTGGCGCCGGCATGCACAACAGCGTCGACCACGCGCCCGCGCTGCCCGAGGGCTCCGCGCTCGTCTACGGTCATACGCACATCAAGGTCAACGAGGAAAGTGCCGCGCACCCGGGCCTGTGGCTCTTCAACCCCGGCAGTGTGAGCATTCCCAAGGACGGCACGCACAGCTACGGCATCTACGAGGGCGGTGCGTTCCGCCACGTGATCCTGGAGGAGGAATAACCATGGCGCAGCATATGGCTCAGCAAAATGCCGAGGGCTCGCGCGATCTGTCCACGCTGATAGACGCGTCGGCCGAGCTGCAGCATCTGGTGCAGACCATCTGGCGTCTGCGTCAGCCCGATGGCTGCCCGTGGGACCGCGAACAGACACACCGCAGCATCGGCAAGAACATGATCGAGGAGGCCTACGAGGCACTCGACTGCATCGAGGCGGACGACGCGGTTCACCTACGCGAGGAGCTGGGCGACGTGCTCATGCAGGTCGTGCTGCATGCGCAGATCGCGGCGGATGCCGGCGAGTTTACGCTGGCCGACGTGGCGCGCGATATCGACGCCAAACTCATTCGCCGTCATCCGCACGTGTTTGGCGATGTGGATGCCGACAGCTCCGACGAGGTACTCAAGATTTGGGACGAGGTTAAGCTTGCCGAGAGGGCTGCCAAGGACAAGGCCGTGGCGGCAGGCGAGGCTGCGCCCGAGGGCCTGCTCGACGGCGTGCCCACGCATCTGCCGGCGCTGATGCAGGCTCAGAAGGTGTCGCGCAAGGCGGCTGCCGTGGGCTTTGAGTGGGAGACGGTCCAGGATGTGTGGGACGAGGTTGCCGAGGAGCGTGCCGAGTTTGAGGCCGAGGCCCCTGGCTCGCCCGAGCGCGAAATGGAGTTTGGCGACCTGCTCTTTGCTTTGGTCAACGTCGCGCGCAAGGAGGGCATTGACGCCGAGAGCGCCCTTCGTGCCAGCACGGCAAAGTTCCGCCGTCGCTGGGCCGCGATGGAGCAGATGGCGGCCGATGCCCACGTGGATCTTGCCGAGCTTTCGACCCACGGCCTCAACGACCTGTGGGATGCCGCAAAGGCGGAGGAGTAAGACTGCGGGAACGACGGGCTGACACGCCTCATCGTTCCCGCTAAATTTTTCGAAAATCAAGTGTATCCCTCGGCTAACTTAGGGCATAATGCAAAAAGTGCGACATGGCTAACTTACGGAGGCGCACCGACGGTGCACGGTCAGCCGGTCGCTTGCATCCACTACGTTTCCAAGTGAGAGGGAGACAACATGAGCGATATTTTGGACGTCTACGGTCGCGAGGTGCTCGACAGCCGCGGCAATCCCACCGTCGAGGTCGAGGTCGTGCTCGAGGACGGCAGCTTTGGCCGCGCAATGGTGCCTTCGGGTGCTTCGACCGGCGCCTTTGAAGCCTGCGAGCTGCGCGATGGCGACAAGGACCGCTACCTGGGCAAGGGCGTTTCGCAGGCCGTCGAGCATGTCAACAACGAGTGCGCTAACGCCGTCGTGGGCCTCGATGCCTTCGACCAGCGCGTCGTCGATGCCGCGCTGATTGCCGCGGACGGTACCCCCAACAAGACCAAGCTCGGTGCCAACGCCATCCTGGGCGTGTCGCTGGCCGTTGCCCGCGCCGCTGCCGAGTCGTCGGGCCTGTCGCTGTACCAGTACCTGGGCGGCGTCAACGCCCACCTGCTGCCCACACCTATGATGAATATCCTCAACGGCGGCGTGCATGCCGACAACAACGTCGACTTCCAGGAGTTCATGATCATGCCGGTGGGCGCCCCGAGCTTTGCCGAGGGCCTGCGTTGGTGCGCCGAGGTCTACCACACCCTCAAGGGCGTGCTGCACGAGGCCGGCCTGGGCGGCGGCGTGGGCGACGAGGGCGGCTTTGCGCCCAACCTCAAGACCAATGCCGAGCCGTTCGAGTACATCACCAAGGCCGTGGAGAAGGCCGGCTTTAAGCCCGGCGTCGACTTCATGTACGCCATGGACCCGGCCTCGACCGAGTTCTACAACGCCGAGACCGGCATGTACGAGCTCAAGGGCGAGGGCGTTGAGTATACGAGCGCTCAGATGGTCGATTACTGGGAGAAGCTCGTCGACACCTATCCCATCATCTCCATCGAGGACGGCATGGCCGAGGAGGACTGGGGCGGATGGGTCGAGCTTACCCGCCGCATTGGCAACAAGGTGCAGCTGGTGGGTGACGACCTGTTCGTCACTAACACCGAGCGCCTCAAGAAGGGCATCGAGCTGGGCGCCGCCAACGCGATCCTGGTCAAGGTCAACCAGATCGGCACACTCACCGAGTCGCTCGAGGCCATCGAGACCGCCAAGGAGGCTGGTTACGCCTGCATCGTGAGCCACCGTTCCGGCGAGACCGAGGACTCCACGATCGCCGACCTGGTCGTGGGCGTCAACGCCGGCCAGATCAAGTCGGGCGCCCCGTGCCGCAGCGACCGTATCGCCAAGTACAACCAGCTCATTCGCATCGAGGACGAGCTCGAGGGCAGTGCGCGCTACGCCGGCAAGGCAGCGTTTTACAACATTCGCTAAACAAGTGGTGCACGCGGGGAGCGGGGTTGACTCGGCTCCGTTCCACTTCTGATGGCCGCCATTGGGCGCTGGGCCATATGGCTCAGCGCCTTTTTTATGTCGAGCAAAGGCTGGCGAAGGCGGTGCGGGCGCTCGTGCTATAACTAAAGGACTTAGCGCAAACAAACCTCAACCGCACAAGGCGCACATGGATCAGATTTACGACAACAGGTACTATTCCGCCGGTTCGCGTGAGCCGTCGCCTCGCCGTGCGCGCACGGTGCAGCTCGGTGGGTCCGCCTACGCCGGCGCCGACCGCTCCATGCAGCGCCCGACAAGTACCTCGCGCCCCAATGCTCAAGTGAATACTTCGACAGATGGACCAGTGCGCCCAGCACGTTCGTCGCATGCTCAGCGCTCGTCGGCTCAAACGCATGATGGGTCGAGCAGGCCCTCGAACCGTCTTTCGGGCTCGGACTTTATGCACTACGCCAACGACAACGCGGTGGTCAAGGCGATCTACGACTTTACCCACGGTCCTCAGCGAGGGCTATTCATCGGCATCGTCGTTGCCCTGGTGCTCGTGAGCCTGTATTTCCCCGTGCGCGACCTGTACGTGGCAAAGCGTTCGAGCGATATCTTGGCCAAGCAGGTCGAGATTCGCCAGCAATACAATGATGAGCTGCAAAAAAGCGTCGACAAGCTGCTCTCGGAGGAGGGTATCAAGGACGCGGCATCCGAGGACCTGGGCCTGGTGATGCCCGGCGAGAAGAGGATTGAAGTGCAGGGCCTGGACGGCGATTCGGATGCCTCGTCGAGCCAGAAGTCGTCGAACGCCAAGAAGGCCAGCGAAGTTGCCAAGGAAATCGAAGAAGTCGGTAAGGACGCGCCGTGGTACATCCAAGCGCTCGACATGCTGTTTGGGTTTAACGGCGTCGAGGGCCAGACGGTCGTGTCCAACGGCAAATAGCGCCCGGAGGGGAGCCCGCAATGACAAATTGCAAACGCTATAAGGTAGCCGCGATCGACCTGGGAACGGTGTCGTCGCGACTGGTGTTGGCCCAGGTCGAGGGCGGAGCGATTGTGGAATCGTCCAAGCATACCGAGATTACCGACCTGGGCGAGGGCGTGGACGCGACGGGTCGCTTTTGCGAGGCGGCTGTCGAGCGTGTACTCGCTGCGTGCCGTATGTTTGTGGACGAGGCGCGTACCTTTGGCGCCGCGTGCATCTGCACCACGTGCACGAGCGCCGCGCGCGATGCGTCCAACGCCGCCCTGCTGCTGGACGGCCTGCACGAGCTGGGGCTTGAGCCGCAGGTGATTCCGGGCGAGGTCGAGGCGCGCCTGACGTTTTTTGGCGTGGCACACGACTTTGCTGGCGAGCGCATCATCGTCGCCGATTCGGGCGGTGGCTCCACGGAGCTCGCGACGGGCGTCTATGTGCCTGAGCGCGGGGTCTTTGCGCTGGAGGGAACGCGCTCACTGGACATCGGTTGCCGTCGCGTGACGGAGCGGTTCTTCCGCGACGATCCGCCGACGCCAGACCAGATGGATGCGGCCCGTCAGTGGATTCGCGAGACCATGGCGCCGTATTTCGAAGGCTTGGCCACCGCCGGGTTCGCCATCGACCGCGTGGTGGCCGTGGCCGGCACGGCCACGAGCGTCGTGAG
>USTC01000134.1 GCA_900557505.1 uncultured Collinsella sp. | reverse complement strand
GATGATGGTTTACATGCAGCACATGCAGGCGCTCGCGAGCAATGGGGGCAACACCGCGTCCGTCTTGGATATCCAGCTTTGATGTGCACGCCATAAGAAGCAGTGCCGTCGAGTCCGCGCCGCCTGATACCATGAGCACGACAGGAGCAGCCTGCTGCCTCGTCCGGGTCTCATCGACTGCCCCAGGCACGGCATGGTGTCCATAATGCTGAGATACCGTAGGCATTTGCTTCCTCCTCTATTCGTCCGCACCCATTGTATCCTTTGGAATCTTATGTCTCGTCTGCACCTTCATATCCTCGGCAGTGGCTCTAAAGGCAACTGCGCACTCATCGAGGGCCCGCAGGGGCTCATTATGGTCGATGACGGACTGTCTCGCCGCGAGACATTAAAGCGCATGGCAGAACTGGGGCTCTCGACAGACAACGTCTCGGCTCTTCTCATTACTCATGAGCACAGCGATCACATCAAGGGCCTCGATGTCTGGTGCAAGCACTGGCACGGCCCCCTCTTTGCCAGCAGGGGCACTCTTTCGAACAAAGAAAATCTTTCGCATCTGCCTGTCGAGGAATTCGATCCCGGCGACGACCTATCCATTGCCGGCATCCACGTGCAAACCTACTCAACATCACACGATGTCATCAATCCGGTCGGCTATCGATTCAATGTTCTCGATGATTCCATTGGGTTTGCCACCGACACCGGAGAGCTATCGAGCCAAGCCATGAAAACCCTCAAAGATTGTCGAGTCCTCGCACTCGAAAGCAACCACGATGTGACCATGCTGCGCGAGGGAGAATATCCCCGCTTTCTTCAGGAGCGCATCCTGTCTGCAAGGGGACACCTCTCCAACAGCCAAGCCGCCGAAGCCGCGCGCGAACTTGTTACAGATCGCACCGAACAGCTCATTGCCATGCATATCAGCCAAGATAACAATCGTCCGAGCCTTACCGTCAAAAGCTATGCCAAAGCTCTGGCCGCAACCCTGGATGACGAGGCCGGCAGCTCCGCAACCCTTCTCCAAGGATCGCGAAAACTCGCGATACGCCCTGCGAGTCAGTATCAGCCGGCAACCATTCAATAGACTGTCCTAGACAGCAAAAGGGGCCGAGAATCGCTTCCCAGCCCCTTTTGCTGTCTTTTAATAGCGCAGAACACCAACGAAGTTAGTCGATGGAGATCTTCGTAACGTTCTTCTTCTCGACGATCTTGGGAACCGTAACGGTCAGGATGCCGTCAGCGTACTTAGCCGAGAGACCCTCGCTCGAAGCGTCCTTTAGATACACGCCACGCGTCGCGCTGTACGAGCTGAACTCCTTCTGCAGGAAGTTCTTGCCCTCGTTCTCCTCGTCTTCCTCGACATTCACGCTAATGGACAGACGGCCCTCGTTAAGCTCGACATCGATATCGTCCTTGGCGACACCGGTCAGATAGGCCTTGACCTCATAGCCATCGCCCTTATCCTCAACGTCAACGGGAAACGCCTTGGAAGCAATCGAGTTGTTTGCAAGGTCGGTCATATCATCAAACAGATCGAACAGCGAGCTAGCAGAAGGACGAACGCCAAAAACCGAACGATAAGGAACCATGCTTGCCATGTTTACCACTCCTTTTAGGACTGCCGAGCCATCTTCTAGGTGACTGGGACTTCTTTTGACGCTCTTATATATGCCCACACAGTGCTTATATATACATCGACTATAAAGTTTTTTGAGTCAAGTACTATAAGCATATCTAAGTGTGCATGACTCAGGTTTTAGTAAGGTTAAGGTTCTTTGAACCAGAGCTTAAATAACGAGTATGTTCGCAGCTACAAATAACAAGGGGCTTACAATGAGCGCGTACACGTTGTTGGTAACGAGCTAAAGGGCATCATGGACGACCAAAACCAGAACAAAATATTTATGCCGACGCAGGGGGAAGATACTTCCACGCAGCCGCCACGGTTCCATCGCCCCCACATCTCGCAAGAGCCCATTAATGATCCGGAGCCCGAGTATGTGACGAGAAATCGATATCAAACACTCGAGGATGCCCAAACGGGACGTAAACATATGGGCGTCGCCTCGGGAGACCCTGTATATCTGGAAGACGCACCATTATCTAAAAACAGCACAATCAATGAAGACCCGACGAAAACGCCCATAACTCGGCAGCAAAGAGGTCCCCGACCTAAGCAAACCTTAACGCATTCGGCTCGTTATCTCGAGACGCCAAAACAAGGAAAATCAATCTTCGTTTCATCAAGTAAACGACGCAAGCAACATCGACTGGCAATCTTGCTTTTGATCATTGCGACCATAGCAGTTACCCTTGTTATTCGTTTTATTTTCTTTAAATAAAAGCTCAATACCAAAAAAGAATTAAATCGTCTGGCGTAAATGAGTCATTTATGCCACGCAAACGCAAAAAAGGGGGAGGCCGCGAGGCCTCCCCCTTCCAAGCTCGATGACGGCTCGGTGCCGTCCACCGGTCAGCGGCGCCCTGGCCTCCCACGGGCTGACCCCGCAGTACTCTCGGCGCGATGGGGCTTAGCTTCCGGGTTCGGAACGGGACCGGGCGTGCCCCCCATGCTCTGGCCGCTGACCGGTGGGCGGCGCCCACCGTTACGGTGTCCGGTGTCCCTCTCACGTGCCCTGGGGGCCGCATGGCGCATAGGAAAGATGACTCGGGGGCATCCTCGTGCCCGGACCGCGCATGAGCGCTGGGTCCCGCGGGCCGCGAGGTGCGGTTCCGGAAGAGCTCGGGCGATTAGTGCGGCTCGGCTGAGGCTGTCGCCAGCCTTGCACCTGCCGTCTATCGACCAGGTAGTCTACCTGGGCCCTTACCGGAAGGAGAACTAATCCCTGGAACGGCTTCCCGCTTAGATGCCTTCAGCGGTTATCCGCGCCGCACGCGGCTACCCGGCCGTGCCGTTGGTCGACAACCGGTTCACCGGAGGTGCGTCCACCCCGGTCCTCTCGTACTGGGGGCAGCCTCCATCGATTCTCCTGCGCCCACGGAGGATAGGGACCGAACTGTCTCACGACGTTCTGAACCCAGCTCGCGTACCGCTTTAATGGGCGAACAGCCCAACCCTTGGGACCTACTTCAGCCCCAGGATGCGATGAGCCGACATCGAGGTGCCAAACCTTGCCGTCGATGTGGACTCTTGGGCAAGATCAGCCTGTTATCCCCGGAGTACCTTTTATCCGTTGAGCGACGGCCCACCCACTCGGGGCCGCCGGATCACTAGAGCCTGCTTTCGCACCTGCTCGGCTTGTGGGCCTCGCAGTCAAGCCCGCTTGTACTCTTGCATTCAAAAGGACGGTTGCCGACCGTCCCGAGCGGACCTTCGCGCGCCTCCGTTACCCTTTAGGAGGCGACCGCCCCAGTCAAACTGCCCGCCTGGCACGGTCCCCGAGCCGGTTGACGGCCTCGGGTTAGGACGCCGGTCGCGCGAGGGCAGTATTCCAAGGGCGGCTCCCCGGGGGCTGGCGCCTCCGGATCGATGCCTCCTGCCTATCCTCTACACGCGGGACCAGCGGCCAATGCCAAGCTGCAGTGAAGGTTCACGGGGTCTCTCCGTCCTTCCGCGGGTAAGTCGCATCTTCACGACCAGTGCAATTTCACCGGGTCCATGGTCGAGACAGCGCCCAAGTCGTTGCGCCTTTCGTGCAGGTCGGAACTTACCCGACAAGGAATTTCGCTACCTTAGGACCGTTATAGTTACGGCCGCCGTTTACCGGGGCTTGGCTTCGGGGCTTCGCCGAATCGGCTAACTCCTCCGCGTGACCTTCCGGCACCGGGCAGGCGTCAGACCCTATACGTCGCCTTGCGGCTTCTGCAGAGTCCTGTGTTTTTGGTAAACAGTCGCTTGGGCCTCTCCACTGCGGCCCGCCTCCGCTCCCCGGGCGAGCCGGTTCACGTACGCGCGGGCACCCCTTCTCCCGAAGTTACGGGGCCATTGTGCCGAGTTCCTTGACCATGGTTGACCCGATCGCCTCGGTATGTTCTACCCACCCACCTGTGTCGGTTTGCGGTACGGGCGCGCACGCGCCTGCCTAGGGGTTTTTCTAGGGACCTCGGGCTCACTCGCTTCGCTCAGTCGCTTCGTCCGGAGCCTCGCCCTTCTGCGGACCGGATTTCCCTGGTCCGCGGGCCGCGCTCCATCACGGGGACGTCCAGAACCCCGCCGAGCCACCCCCATCCGTCGCCCCGTCGGTCGTAGCGCCGCGTGCGCGGTGCAGGAATGTCTGCCTGCTGCGCGTCGGCTACGCCTCCCGGCCTCGCCTTAGCCCCCGACTGACCCTGGGAGGATTAGCCTTGCCCAGGAAACCTCGGGTTCACGGCGGACGAGTTACTCTCTCGTCTCTCGCTACTCATGCCAGCATTCTCACTCCCATGCGCTCCACCGTCGGTCGCCCTCCGGCTTCTCCGCCCATGGGAAGCTCCCCTACCGATTCTGAAAATCAAAATCCCGCCGCTTCGGTGTCCAGCTT
>USTC01000133.1 GCA_900557505.1 uncultured Collinsella sp. | reverse complement strand
CGAATCGGTAAAGACTGTCCCCAATGACTAGTCATTTAAGAACGTCCCCAATGACTACTCTTGGACTTTGAGGGCTTCGGCCAGACTGACGCGCTTGATGGAGCGCGTGTGCAGCAGCGCCACGACCAGGTAGGTCGCAAAGCCAACGCCGACGCAAGCAACCATGGACCAAGCGGGCACGTAGATCTCGATATTGCCGTTGTAGGCGAGCAGCATCGAGCGGAAGATGGCCGTGAGCGAGCCGATAATGACCGGCAGGCTCAGCACAAGCGACGCCGCCACGCACAGCGTAATCGAGCGGATGTACAGATGCGAGATCTCGCTATCGCGATAGCCAAAGACTTTCATGTAGCTAATCGAACGGGCGCTGTGGTCGATCACAGCCTTGGTCAGCAGGTACATAAACAGCAGGAAGATAAACACCGCGAGCCCGACCATCATGCCGATCATTTTGCTCATCATGCCGATGAACTGGTCGCCCACGGCGCGCATGTCGTCGGGCGTGGTGTCGCCGGCAAAGTAACGAGCATCGAGGTCGAGCTTCTCGTCGCTCACATAGCCGTTAAAGTAGGCGGCGTCGTTGTCGAACAGCTCGTTAAAGTCATCGATGCTCATGTAGATATTCATGTCCGACTTGGAGCCCCAGGCGGCGTCCCTGCCCTCGTACTCAAGGGAATAATGCTCGCCCTCGTACTTGTCGCCGAGCGTGACCTTCTGGCCCTCGCTCCAGCCAAACTTATCGAGCAGACCGCCGCCAAAGACGACGCGTCCGTCGCCGACGTTGAGGTCTTTCCAGTAGCGCGAATCGGGCGAGATGCCGTAGACGGAAATCGTCTCCTCGCCATTTCCATCGCCGCGGTCGTATTGCAGCTGGTAGACGGCGTATTTCTCGGCCTGCGCGATTGCGCCCGCGCCATTGTCGATCGTATTGACCGGGTGGATATCGTCGTTGTCAGCGTCGATCTTAGAGGCCTTGTCGATCAGGCCGATGGCCTCATCGCGGTCGCAGCCGAGGGCATCGGCAAGATCGTCAAGGCGCGCGTAGAGCGCATCCTTCTTGTCCTGAACCTTGGCAAGCGCGTTCTGCGCTGCGGTCAGGCTCTCGGCAGACGGAGATGCGGTCGCGGCATCGGCTGCCGTCTGCGCCGCATCGGCCGCGTCGTCGAGCTCGTCATCGGCATCCTGAGCGGCAGAAAGCAGCGCGCCGTCAACCGACTGCAAGCGCTCGAGTGCCGACCACTGCTCGCGCTCCTCGGCAGTGCCCTCGAGCTCCAGCGGCGCCTTGAGCGTGTACTGGTGCTCGGCGACCAGGCTCGTCTCGAGGTTGTCCGCGTAGTGCGTCATCGTGGGCAGAATCGCCAGGCCAAAGAGAAGCAGCAGCGAGGCAAACGCAATGCCCACGAAGAGCGTGGCGAAGTTGCCCAGGTTGCGCAGGAAGATGCGCAGGCGGAAGCGGGAAACAAAACCCATGCGCTCCGGCAGCTGCAAGCCGCGCTTGGTGCCCGATTTGCCGCTCGCCTCGTGACGAAGGAACTGCAACGGCGTCTTGCCCATTTTGCGAAGCAGACCCACCAGCGTGATGAGGATGAGCGCGACAGCGGGGACCACGGCGCACTTCACAAAGATCTCCCAGCTCCAGTACACCTGGAAGGGCGGCAGGCTGTATGAACCGTAATAGAGGCTGCGCATGGGCTCGGTAAAGAACGCAATGCCGAGAGCGGTGCCCAAAAGAGCCGCGACCACGCCCACGATAGCGGGAAGCGCAAGGTAGTGCAGCACGATCTCGCGTCGACGATAGCCGCTGGCGAGCAGCGTGCCGATGATGGCGCTCTCCTCCTCGATGGTGGCGTCGGTAAGGACCACAAAGACGAACGCCATAATCACGATGATGATGTCGAGCAGCGTCATCCACATCATGGAATCGCCGTCTACGTCGTCGCGCGCGTAGCCAATGCCCTGGTTGGAATCGGCGTCGATCAGATCGTCCACGCGTGCATCGGCGTCGGTCAGTGCCTCGACCATATCTTGCTCGGCGTCGATGCGGTCTGCGGTGGGGAGGTCGCGATCGGTAAAGGTAAAGGAGTAGGTGTAGGCAGGCGCGCCGCCGGCATCCTCGAGCGCGGCAAAGCCGGCATCGGTGACCTCGGCCACGCCATAGGTGATGGTGTTCACCGTAAAGTCCGAATTGTTGAGGAACAGCGCCTGGCTGTCGGGCTGGGTCATGATGCCGCAGATGGTGTAGGCGCGGCCCTCAAGCTCGACCTTATCGCCCACGGCGAGATCGTTGTTGGTGGCGAAGACACGGTCGATTGCCACCTCATCGTCCGTCTTGGGCTCCTTGCCCTCACAGTAGGACGCGATATCGACCTTGGTACGGTGCGCATAGGTGCGCAGCGTACGCTTGGTGCCGTCGTCGCCGGCGGTCTTTTTGATGATGGCGTCGATGGAGAAATTCTTGTAGAGCGTGACGCCGCCGACGTCACTGGCGGCATCCTCGGCAGCCTTGAGCTGGTCCTTGGTGGCCTCGAAGGAAGTGGTCACGCGGCCGTCCTCGATCGTGTACGCATCGCGCATGTCGTCGATAAGGCAGCCGATGGAATGCGCTGCGAGCAAAAAGCCCGAGGTAAGGGCGATGCTTCCGCACATAAGCAAAAAGATGCCCAGGTATTTGCCGATATTGCGGCGCAGCTCGCGCGGAAGACGTTTTGCGAGAGGTGTCATGGCGCCGCCTACCAATCGAGCTCGGCGGCGACGGGCGACTCGTTGAGTTCATCCTCGACAATGCGACCGTCGCGCAGGCGCAGCACGCGGTTAGCCATGCGGGCGATGGCGGCGTTGTGCGTGACGATGATGATGGTGCAGCCGTAGGTGCGGTTGACATCCTCCATGAGCTGCAAGATTTCCTTGGACGTCTTGTAGTCAAGCGCGCCCGTGGGCTCGTCGCACAGCAGCAGGCCCGGGTTTTTGACGAGCGCGCGGCCGATGGCGCAGCGCTGCTGTTGGCCACCCGAGACCTGGCGCGGGAACTTGTTGCGGTGCTCGTAGAGGCCCAGCGAGCGCAGCAGGTCGTCGACATTGAGCGGGTTTTTGGACAGGTGCGCCGTGACCTCGATATTCTCTTTGATGGTGAGATCGGGCACCAGGTTGTAGAACTGGAAGACAAAGCCCAGCTCACGGCGGCGATACTCGCCCAGGTCGGTAGGCTTGAGCACCGTGAGGTCGCAGCCGTCCACCAGAATAGAGCCGGCGTCGGCATCCTCCAGGCCGCCGATCAGGTTGAGAAAGGTCGACTTGCCCGAGCCCGAGGGCCCCAGCATGACGCAGATCTCGCCGCGGTTGATGGACGTGTTGATGCCGTCGAGCACCGTAAGGCGCGCATCACCGTCGCCGTAGTGCTTTTTGAGATCCTTGACCTGGACGTAGGCTCTCTGCGTTGCCATGGTATCCCCCATTGTTAACCTCGTACTACTTTATGAACGTAATAGTAAACCTTGGCGAACTATTTTGGAGCGAGAGTGGGGATTTGTTTCAGACTAGTCATTGGGGACGTTCTTAAATGACTAGTCGCAAGGGACACTCTTTCGCCACCCGGCAGTTGGGGGTACTCATTGGGGACAGACTTAAATGATTGAAACCACTCATTGGGGACGGACTTAAATGAGTGCCTCGCCACCCAACAGCTGGGGACGTTCCTTTTCTGCCGGCAGATAGGGACAGTCCTTGCCAACGCGGCCGGCGAGCCGGCGAATCGGCAAAGACTGTCCCCGATGACTAGTCGTTTAAGAACGTCCCCGATGACTAGGTAGCTAGGCGCGGGTTTTGGCGCGTGCGAGGGCCAGGCCTGCGGCGGCGATGGCCACGGCAAAGAGTGCCGTGACGCCCAGGTCGCAGGCGATGTCGCCCAGCACGGTGGACGTCAAATCCGAGGCAAGCGCCTTGCCGATTGCGTCGTTCACCCAATATGTCGGCACAAAATGCGCCACCGTCTGCACGGCCGAGCCCATGAGCGACAGGGGCATCCAGGCTCCGCCCAAAAACGTCATGAGCATGCCAAGCAGGTTGCCCACACCGTTGAGCAGCTCCTCGCGCGCACCCAGGCTCGAAAGCGCAAAGCCAACGGCCAGCGGCGTGCACGCCAGGGCAAACGTCGCCGCCAGTGCCAGACACACGCGACCCACGCCGACCTCGGCAACCGCGCCGGCAAAGCCCACGACGCCCATCATGCTCGACACAAACCAGATGCAGACGGTGAGCACCGCGGCAGCCGCAAACACGGCAAGCGAACGCTGGCGCCCGGAGATTGGGCCGGCCTCCATGCGGCGCACGCGCTCGGGCTCGTTCATGCCCGAGAACACCAGCCCCACCGACACGATGACAGACGAGATGATCGCGTACGCACCAAAGTTGAAATACGACTCGAGCGTGGCGGCGGCAGTCGAATCGACCTTAACCTGCTCAATCTCGACCTCCGCGCGCTTGGCGGC
>USTC01000132.1 GCA_900557505.1 uncultured Collinsella sp. | reverse complement strand
GGCCGTCCCCAGCAGCCTCGCCTCAAGACCGCTCACCAAGCGCGCAAGCGGCAGGGTGATGACCAGGTAGAACAGGGCGGCAACCACATACGGCGTGATGGAGCCCGTCGTGGCCACGATGGTGCGGGCGTTCATGACGATCTCGACCACGCCCACGGCCGCGAGCAGCGACGTATCCTTGTAAAGCAGGATGAACTCACTGGTCAGCGTAGGCAGGACATTGCGGAACGTCTGCGGAATCATAACGTAGAGCAGTGTCTGGAAGGCATTCATGCCCAGCGAGCGAGCAGCCTCGTTCTGGCCCTTGGGGATCGACTGAATACCGGCACGGAAAATCTCGCACAGGTACGCAGACGAGTTCATGGCCATGACGATAACGCCCAAGACGTAGTCGTCAACCTTGACGCCGGCAAGCGGCAGGCCAAAGAATGCAATGTAAATCTGCAGGAACGCCGGCGTACCGCGGATGATATTCACATAGATGCCGGCAAGGCAACGAAGGATGCGCGACTTGGAAATGCGCATGAGCGACAGCGCAAAGCCAAAGGGAATGGCCAACGGAAATGCCACAAGCACGATCGAGAGCGACATAAGGAAGCCCTTAAAGACGATCGGCAGGCTCTGAACCAAAATGACCGGGTTCAGGAACAGGCGAAGGAACATGTTGGAATTCCACGCCTCGACCCACGGCTGCTCCTTAAGATCGGCCAGGAAGTTATCGAATGCCGTCACGCCCTTGATCTCGACGGAAGGAATCTTGGAAATCTTCTTGGTCGAACCGTCGGCGAGCGTATAGGTGCCGCTAAAGGCCTCATCGCCGCCCTCGACGGGAAACGTCACGCCGTAAACCTCGACACGGAAAAAGCCGCCGGCAGGCGCCGTCTCGCCAAAGTCGATCTTGAGCGTCTGGCCGTCAGCCTTGCATGTGGGCTTCATGGGCGTACGATCCATGAGGTCCTCGCCCGAGAGCATCGTCAATCGCGTGTCATCGGTACCAAACGTCGTGCCGTCGACAAACGTCAGCGAAAGACCGCTCAGCTCCTCGTCGGCATCGGCCTGGACCTCCCAGGTAATGCGCGTCTCGGTGCCGCCGACCACAGCGCTGCCCGAACCGGTGTTGGGTCGGGCGGTAATCTTTGCGGTCTCAAGCGCCTGGGCGGTCGTGGGCGCATTTGCCCCCGCGCACACCAGCGCGAGCGCCACGGCCATGACGCAGCCTAGCTTTTGGAGCAAGGCGGGCAGTGGAAAACGCTGCTCCGCGGCCCCTTTGTTCAGTCGAGACAAGGTGGCTCCTATCGTAGAAGTTGCCGACAAAACGAGACGGAAACGCTCTCCGTCAAGAGAAGCGCAAAGGCCCTCTCCGCAAAACGGAAAGGGCCCGTGCGCAATCAAGTAGTTATTTTACTTGATGTTGTACTTAGCCATGAGGGCGTCGACGGTACCGTCGTCGGTCAGGTCCTTGATGGCCTGGTTGATGTCGTCCTTGAGCTTGGTGTTGCCCTGGTTGATGGCGATGGCGTACTCCTCGCCGGTGCTGATCTGCTTGATGGTCTGGCAGGTGTTGAACTGCTCGGCGGTCAGCTGGCTGGCAACGGAGCGGTTGGTGACTACAGCGTCGCCCTTATCGGACTGCAGGGCGCTGAAGCACTCGGTAGCGTCCTTGTAGGGGACGATCTTGGCCTTGGGGAAGTTCTCCTGGGCAAAGGCCTCGGCGGTCGAGCCAGACTGGACGATGATGGTAGCGTCGGCGCTGTTGAGCTTATCGCTGTAGTTGTCGGCCGTGATGTCGGTGTTATCGACCTTGGTCACGATGGCCTGATCGTCCATGTAGTAGGAATCGGAGAAGGTGACTTCCTTCTCACGCTCGGGCGTGTCGGTGATAGCCGCGATGGAAACGTCGTACTTGGCGCCCGAAGCGACGCCGGGGACGAGCGTGTCAAAGTCATTGTTGACGTACTCGACATCCAGGCCCAGCTTGTCGCCGATAGCCTTGATAAGCTCAAGGTCAAAGCCCTGATAATCGCCGTTGTCATCCTTGTACTCAAACGGAGCGTACTCGGCAGAGGTGCCGACGGTCAGCGTACCGTCCTTGACGAGCGCGTACTCCTTGGAGCCGTCGACCTTCTCGACCTTAGCGTCGTCAGAGCTGCTGGAACCGGCATCAGAACCAGAGGTGGCGTTGGACGAGCCACAGCCCGTCAGTGCGAGGGCGAGCGCCATGGCGCCCGTGGCGGCAAATGCGCCAAGCTTCTTGAGCTTCATAATCAGTCTCCTTCCGGTGACCCCGTTTGATTCAGAGGTCTGCAAAAACTGATGGCTATTATGCACCCGCTTGGGAGAATCTGCAATTAGAAAACTGATTGAAACAAACCCATAACGTGAATGGAACACTCCACTTTGTGACAGTCATTACTGCTGCAACAACCTTAACAGTTTGATTTCAGCCGCATAACCTGCAAGTTCGTTCGGTGTCTCCAAAATGAATGGCAATGCGCGCAAGCGGCTATTCGATACAATATTCTGCATAACCTGCATACCGCCGCCAAACTCTTCACTACCCAGATAACCCTTACCGATGCATTCGTGGCGGTCCTTATGGGCGCCGCAAGGGTTCTTCGAATCGTTGATATGTACGGCATGCAAGCGGTCGATACCCACCACGCGGTCGAACTCGTCGAGCACACCATCAAGATCGTGGACGATGTCATAACCGGCGTCATTCACATGACAGGTGTCCAGACACACGCCCAGCTTGTCCGATAGCTCTGGACGCCTGGCAGCAACACCCTCGATAATGCGCGCCAGCTCTTCAAAGCTGCGGCCCACCTCGGTGCCCTTGCCGGCCATGGTCTCGAGCAGCACCGTCGTCTGCTGCCCCTCAAACATTACCTGACACAAGGTGTCGACGATCATCTGAATGCCGGCATCAGTCCCCTGCCCCACATGCGCGCCGGGGTGGAAGTTGTAGTAGTTGCCGGGCAGTGCTTCCAGACGCTGCAAGTCCTCGGCCATTGCCTCCAAGGCAAACTCGCGCGCCCGCTCTTTGGCAGAACAGGGGTTGTAGGTATAGGGGGCATGCGCCACGAGTGGGCCAAAATCATTTTGCGCCATAAGGTCACGCAGGGCCGCCACATCATCCATATCAAGGTCTTTCGCCTTGCCACCGCGCGGATTGCGCGTAAAGAATGCAAAGGTATTGGCGCCAATGGATAGCGCCGTCTCCCCCATCGCCCGATAGCCCTTCGTCGTCGAAAGATGGCACCCAATCGTCAGCATCTCCAGCTCCCCCTCATCAGTTGCGGTGAAATAGTTCCTGTTTGGCCCCTATTCTGCCGCAAACAGGAACTATTCCACCGCAACTTATAAAAGGGGCATCAGAGATGCGGGCCACCGAGCACTACGGCTACGGGCGCCAGCGTCATGATCCCCTACGCGTCAACGCCAAGTCCTAGAGGGCTAGACGGATTGCATCGATGATCTGCGCGCAACGCTGTGTGGCGGCAAGAGGCATGACGGGACTCTCAAGTTTCCCCGCCCGGATGAGCTGGGTCGCATGCTGGATTTCGCCGTAGAAATCATCGACCTCAAACGGGGCATTTATTTCGAGCATTCGTCCGTCGGAGTACTTCACATGGGCGAGCTCGGGGCGATGGAGGCGCTCGATTTCCAACGAGCCCCGCTCGCAGACAATCGTTAAGCGGCTTTCATATGCTGCTTTGCCATCGCACGCCATATGAATAGGTATGCCGCCGACGCTCATACGGATTTCATCGGCCCAATCGACGCGGCCGCCTGATACGTCACGCCAGCGAACTTCACGGGACGAAACATCGCACGCACCCGCAAGCAGATCCTCAAACCACCCGACCGCATAGCAGCCCATGTCGTATAGACAGCCGCCCTGCAACGGATCAAGCAGATAGCCCGAAGGAGACTCGCCGTAATCGAGCTTTTGCACGCTTTCAATCGAGACAATACGGCCAAGCTCACCCGACGCAAGCAAGTCCTTCACGCGAGTGCGCATCGGGCAAAATCGATTCTTCATCGCCTCCATAAACAGCACGCCGTGCTCGCGAGAGGCGGAGGCAATCGAGAGAGCCTCTTCTTCATTCAAAACGGCCGGCTTTTCGCACAGTACGGCCTTTCCCGCGCGCAGCGCCCGACAGACCCAATGCGCATGCATGCCATGTGGAAGAGCCAAGTAGATTGCGTCGACATCGGGGTCGGCAATCAGCGCATCATAAGCCGCATCGCTGCTATCGTCAGCCGTGGCATAACTGTGCGCGGCATCAATCGAAAACGCCCTGCAAAACTCCTCAACATGCGAAGGAGTGCGACCGGCGGCAGCCACAAGCCGTGCCCCGTCCACCTCCTTGAGCGACGATGCAAATCGATGTGAAATGTGCCCAGCGCCCAAAACGCCCCAACGAACCTCGCGCAAATCATCGTATGAATCCCGATGGCCCACGACAGCCCCCTTCAGTTGCGGTGGAATAGTTCCTGTT
>USTC01000131.1 GCA_900557505.1 uncultured Collinsella sp. | reverse complement strand
GGCGCCTGCCATGATGCCGGCGACGACGCAGGTGGAGCTGGAACCCAGGCCGCGGGCGACGGGCACGTCGGTCTGGATATCGATGGCAACGGGAAAAGCCGGCTCGCCCCATGCGGCCAGCGCATCGACAAAGCTCACGTAGACCAGGTTGTTCTCGTTTTGGAATTCCTCGGGGCAGCCTGTGATGGTGAGCTTGTCGGCGCGCTCGAAGGTGAAGTGCGAATAGAGGCTGACGGCCATGCCGAGGGTATCGTATCCAATGCCCAAGTTGGCGCTGGTTGCTGGGACGGTGATTTTGATCATGTGGGTCCTCCTGGGCGGGTCTGGCCGTTTAGTTCGCTGCTCGGGCAGTCCTGGCTCGCTCGGAAAGCACATTAAGTGCTTTCCGGCTCGTGCGGAACTCGCGACGAACTAAACGGCCAGACCCGCTCGCATGCTCGTCATTATCCCGAAAGCTAAATAAAAAGAAGGTGCGCCGGCTTTCGCCGGCGCCTTATAAGGGGTTTTAGTTGGTAGCCATCTTCTTTGCTGCAGACTCGACGTAGCTCGCCATCTCATCGACGTCGCAGACGTCTTCGAAGCGGACGGGTTTGGATTCGAGTTCGGCGAGCTGGGTCGGGGCGACCGTGCTGGTTGCCTGCTCGAGTACACGCATAGCCTCAAAATCATCCTCGGGAACGTCGAGGCCCAAGGCGTCGCAGCAGGCGCGCGGGAACTTGTAGGGGCTGGCGGTCGAAAGCAGCACGCGGGCCTTGGCGCCCTCGGCGGGGGCGACCTGCTCAAAGACGTGATAGCCGCAAGCGGTGTGCGGGTCGATCACGTAGCCGTTCGCGTCCCAGCAGCTCTTGATGGCAGCGCGAACCTCGTCCTCGCTGGCCCAGCCGCAGCCAAATACGCTCTGGATCTTGGCCAGCAGCTCGGCGGGCACCTCGTAGCGACCGGTCTGGGCAAGCTGCTCCATAAGGCCGGCAACAAGCTCGCAGTCGCCCTCGGACAGGAAGTACAGCATGCGCTCCAGGTTAGAGCTGATGAGGATGTCCATCGACGGCGAGATGGTCGTGAAGAACGGACGGTTGCGGTCGTAGACGCCGGTGGTCAGGAAGTCAGCGAGCACGTTGTTCTTGTCGCTCGCGACGATGAGCCTGGCGACGGGCAGGCCCATGCGCTTGGCATAGTAGCCGGCCAGGATATCGCCAAAGTTGCCGGTCGGTACGCAGAACTCCACGGCGTCGCCGGCCTCGATGGCGCCGGCGCGCAACAGCTGCGCATAGGCGGCAAAGTAGTAGACGACCTGCGGCACCAGGCGGCCGACGTTGATGGAGTTGGCGCTCGAAAGCACCGTGCCGGCGGCCTCAAGACGCTCGGCAAGCTCCTTATCGGCAAAGATGCGCTTGACGGCGCTCTGGGCATCGTCGAAGTTGCCGCGGATGCCGCAGACGGCGACGTTATCGCCCTCCTGCGTGGACATCTGCAGATTCTGCACGCGGCTGACTTTGCCTTCGGGATAAAAGACGGTGATGCCCGTGCCCGGGGCGTCGGCAAAGCCGGCGAGTGCTGCCTTGCCCGTGTCGCCCGACGTGGCGGTGACGATCATGATGCGCTCGGCGCCGCCGTCCTTGGCGGAAGTGCGGGCCATGAGGCGGGGGAGCATCTGCAGGGCGACGTCCTTGAAGGCGCTTGTGGGGCCGCCAAAGAGCTCCATCACATAGGTCTGAGGGGTGTCGGTGCCCGGCGCAGCGTCGAGTTTGACGAGCGGCGTAACCTCTTCACTCGCGAACGTGCCGCGGTATGCTTCGTCGACACACGCCGAAATTTCTTCGGCCGTGTAATCATTCAGCAACATTCCCAACACATCTTGAGCGATTTCAAAGTACGATTTATCTGCAAGCGAGCTGATATCGACCTGCTGGGTGCCGAGCTCGTCCGAGACAAACAAACCCCCGTCGGGAGCGATGCCGGTGCGGATTGCCACCTTACTTGAGCACGATAAAGTGCGTCCTCGTGTACTATGATAAGTTCCCATATAACACTGCTCCTCGGATGCCTTGGTCCCAATCGGTGAAACCATGGTATCAGAGCGCGCAAAATAGGTTCGCAGAGGCTTTTTAGAAAGGTAACCTCCAGCCCATGATTAAGATTGCCAAGTTTGGCGGCTCGTCGGTCGCCGACGCCGAACACTTTAAGAAGATCAAGGCCATCGTCGACGCCGACCCTGCCCGACGTTTTGTGGTGGTTTCCGCCTGCGGCCGCCGCTTTAAGGGCGACACCAAGGTGACCGACCTGCTCTACCTGGTTAACGCGCACGTTAAGTATCACGTTTCGTGCGAGGAACTGCTCGAGGACATTGGCCAGCGCTATTTTGATATCGCTGACGAGCTGGAGCTCACCTATCCCATCCGCGAGGAGTTCGCGGCCTTTGCCGAGCGCGCCCGCTCGGGCGGCTACTCTACCGAGGAGCTCGTGAGCCGTGGCGAGTACTTTACCGCCCGCCTGATGGCCGAGGACCTGGGCTTACCGTTCCTGGACGCCGCGACGGTTGTGGCGTTCCATCACGACGGTACGCTCAGCATGAATCGCACCTCTGAGCTGGTGCAGGAGTACGGTCAGCAGGGCGGCTTTGTTATGCCCGGTTTCTACGGCGCGACGCGTGAGGGCCAGATCAAGCTGCTCGATCGTGGCGGCGGCGATATCTCGGGCTCGATTCTGGCCAAGTGCCTGGGCGCCGATCTGTACGAGAACTGGACCGACGTCTCGGGTTTCTACTCTGCCGATCCGCGCATCGTGCCCGAGGCTCAGCCCATCGCTCGCGTTACCTACGAGGAGCTGCGCGAGCTTTCGTACATGGGCGCAAGCGTCCTGCACGAGGAGGCCGTGTTCCCCGTGCGCGAGGCTGGTATTCCGCTGGTCATCAAGAACACCAATGCGCCGCAGGACCCCGGCACCATCATTAGCGAGACGGCTGATGAGGGTGAGGCAGAGCCCATCATTACCGGCGTGACCGGCAAGCGCGGTTTTGTCGCCATCAACGTCGCCCGTGACCGCACCAAGCCTCGCGTCGGCTTTATGCGCCGCGCACTTTCGGTCTTCGAGCGCTATGACGTTTCCGTCGAGCACATGCCCACCGGTGTCGACCGCTTTGGCGCCGTGGTGCAGGAGAAGGATGTGCACGACTCGCTGTACTCGCTCGTGGGCGACATTCAGCAGGAGGTCGAGCCGCTCGAGATCGAGGTTGTCGAGGGCTTGGCGCTCATCGCGACCGTCGGCCGTAACCTGCGCGGCCGCGCAGGTATCTCGGGCCATCTGTTTGGTATGCTCGGCCAGGCCGGCGTGAGCGTGCGTATGATTTCGCAGAGCTGCGACGAGATCAACATCATCATCGGTGTCGAGGAGAAGGACTTCGACCTGGCGATTCGGACCATCTACCGTGCCTTCTCCGATGAGAACGGCATTGTGAAGGTCTCCGACCTGGAGGCTTCCGCGCCGGTCGATCCCGCTCTGGCTGCGCTCCACAAGTAGCTGCTATCTCGCTAGATTTTTGGGACAAGTGCCAAAAATCTAGCGCGGGGCGTTTCGTTTCGGTTTCGTTTCGACGGGGCGGGTTTCGTGTCCGCCCCGTTCTTGTATACACTGGCAACAATAATCGGCCTGCTCGGCGTGCGGGCAAAAGCCAAAACCTTTAAAGGGGGAAGCATGAAACAGTACACGGTTGCTATTTTGGGCGCGACGGGAGCCGTGGGCACCCAGATGCTCGAGTGCCTCAACGAGCAGGAGTTCCCGGTCGGCAAGCTTAAGCTGCTGGCGAGCGCGCGTTCTGCGGGCAAGACCGTCGAGTTCCGCGGCGAGCAGGTTGTGATTGAAGAGGCTTGCCCCGAGGCCTTTGAGGGCTGCGACATCGTACTCGGCGCTGCCGGCGACGACATCGCGAAGGAGCTACTGCCCGAGGCCGTCAAGCGCGGCGCCGTCGTGGTCGACAACAGCCATGCCTTCCGCATGGATCCCGAGGTGCCGCTGGTCGTGCCCGAGATCAATGCCGACGATATCAAGTGGCATCACGGCCTTATCGCCAATCCCAACTGCGCGACCATCATCGGCCTGGTTCCTACGTGGCCGCTGCACCAGCTTGCTGGCGTGAAGCGCATGATCGTCTCAACGTATCAGGCGGCTTCGGGCGCTGGCGCTCCCGGTATGGCCGAGCTCGAGGCTCAGCTGGCCGCTTTGGGCCGCGGCGAGGAGATTCCCGAGCCGCGTGCATTTGCCGCCCAGCTGGCGAGCAACCTGATTCCGCAGATCGGCGGTGTCAAGGAGGAAGGCTTTACCTCTGAGGAGATGAAGCTGCAAAACGAGGGCCGTAAGATCATGCACCTTCCCGAGCTGCGCGTGAACTGCACCTGCGTGCGCGTGCCCGTGCTGCGTTCGCACTCCGAGAGCATTACGCTCGAGTTTGAGCGCGATATTACGGTCGAGGAGGCCCGTGCTGCGCTGGCTGCCGCCCCCGGCGTCAAGCTGGTCGACGATATGGCTG
>USTC01000130.1 GCA_900557505.1 uncultured Collinsella sp. | reverse complement strand
CATCCACTATTAGAAACCATATATTTACATGGCAGAGAACAACACTGAAGTCACCAAGGTTGCCATCAACGACATCGGCACCGAAGAGGACTTCATCAAGGCAGTCGATTCCACCATCAAGAACTTCGACGATGGTGATCTGGTCGAAGGTACCGTCGTCAAGATCGATCACGACGAGGTCCTCCTGGATATCGGCTACAAGACCGAGGGTGTCATCCCCTCCCGCGAGCTTTCCATCAAGAAGGACGTTGATCCTGACGAAGTCGTCGAGGTCGGCGACACCATCGAGGCCCTTGTCGTCACCAAGGAAGACAAGGAAGGTCGTCTGATCCTGTCCAAGAAGCGTGCCCAGTACGAGCGCGCCTGGGGCGACATCGAGAAGATCAAGGAAGCTGACGGCGTCGTTGAGGGCACCGTCATCGAAGCCGTCAAGGGCGGCCTCATCGTCGACATCGGTCTGCGTGGCTTCCTGCCTGCCTCCCTCGTTGAGATGCGTCGCGTCCGCGACCTCTCCCCGTACATCGGCCAGAAGATCAAGGCCAAGATCCTTGAGCTCGACAAGAACCGCAACAACGTGGTCCTGTCCCGTCGCCAGTACCTCGAGGAGACCCAGTCCGAGGTCCGCGAGACCTTCCTGTCCCAGCTCAAGAAGGGCCAGATCCGTGAGGGCGTGGTGTCCTCCATCGTTAACTTCGGCGCTTTCGTCGATCTCGGCGGTGTTGACGGCCTGATCCACGTTTCCGAGCTGTCCTGGAAGCACATCGACCACCCGTCTGAGGTCGTCAAGGTCGGCGACAAGGTCACCGTCGAGGTGCTCGACGTCGATCTCGACCGTGAGCGTATCTCCCTGTCCCTGAAGGCGACTCAGGAGGATCCGTGGCAGCGCTTCGCTCGCACCCACGTTCCCGGCCAGATCGTCAAGGGCAAGGTCACCAAGATCGTCCAGTTCGGTGTCTTCATCTCCGTCGAGGACGGCATCGAGGGCCTGGTGCACATCTCCGAGCTCGCCAACCGTCACGTCGAGAACCCGGAGACCGTGGTCAAGCCGGGCGAGACCGTGTTCGTCAAGGTGATCGACGTCGACCTCGATCGTCGCCGCATCTCCCTGTCCCTCAAGCAGGCCAACGACTCCGTTGACCCGGCTTCCGAGGACTTCGATCCGGCCATCTACGGCATGCCGGCCGAGTACGACGAGCAGGGCAACTACAAGTACCCCGAAGGCTTCGACCCGAACACCAACGAGTGGATCGCTGGTTACGAGAAGCAGCGCGAGGAGTGGGAGTCTCAGTACGCCGCCGCTCACGAGCTGTGGGAGGAGCACAAGGAGTTCGTGGCCAAGGAGCTGGAGAACGCTGCCGAATCCGCAGCCGCCGACGGCCAGGGCCCGAAGGAAGAGAAGCCGGTCGAGGAGACCTCCAACTACTCTTCCGCTGCTCCGGCTACCGGTACCCTCGCCGACTCCGATCAGCTCGCCGCCCTGCGCGACCAGCTGCTCGGCAAGTGAGTTTGCCGCGAAGCTAGCGCTTAGCGTGTAAAGAAACCCGGTCCGATTGGGCCGGGTTTCTTGTGTTTTTGGAGTTATCCGCCAATGACTCCCCTCAGTCTCGCTACGCGAGCCGGCTCCCCTCCCTGAGGGGAGCTGTCGGCGATAGCCGGCCGAGGGGAGCGCCAGCTATCATGGGCACCATGATGCGAATAGGACTGACCGGCGGCATCGCCGCGGGCAAAAGTACGGTGGCGGCGCAACTCAAGCAACTCGGCGCGTTGCATATCGACTACGATGCGCTGGCGCATCAGATCGTCGAACCCGGGGGAGTGGCGCTGCCACAGATCGTCGCCGAGTTCGGTCCTGATGCATTGCTCGCCGATGGCACTATGAACCGGCCATGGATTGCCGATCATGTCTTCGGCGCGAACGCCGCGCCGGGCGCACGTGAACGGCTCGACGCCATCGAGCACCCATTGATCTATGCCGAG
Organism: uncultured Collinsella sp.; assembly: GCA_900557505.1. GTDB lineage: Bacteria > Actinomycetota > Coriobacteriia > Coriobacteriales > Coriobacteriaceae > Collinsella. Next base: position 2,587 of record USTC01000130.1, on the reverse strand, counting down.
GCGGCGCGACTGGAGCATGAGCACCCCGAGGCAGCCATCATCATTCACGACATTCCACTGCTCGCCGAGGTCATTGACGATATTCCATTCGCCTTTGACCATATCGTCACGGTCGAAGCTCCCGTGTGCATGCGGCTCGACCGTATGGTCGAGGAACGCGGCATGAGCCTGGAACAGGCCGAGGCCCGCATCCGCCACCAATCCAGTGAGGAGGAGCGGCGGGCCATAGCCGATATCGTCATCGACTCCACCCATCCATTGCCCGAGATGCTGGCCCAAGTGGGTGAGATATACGCAGGATGGTGCGCAGGTCGCTAAGATGAGGCCCTATGGGATTCAATATCGAGCGCGCGGACAAGCCTTTCGTCGTCAAATCGCCATATAAGCCATCCGGCGACCAGCCGCAGGCCATCGCCGAACTGGCCGAACGCATCGAAAACGGCGAGAATGATGTGGTTCTTATGGGTGCCACCGGTACCGGCAAAACCGCAACCACCGCCTGGCTGATCGAAAAGCTGCAGCGACCGACCCTGATTATCGAGCCCAACAAGACGCTCGCTGCGCAGCTATGCGCCGAATTCCGCGAACTCATGCCGGACAACGCCGTGAGCTACTTCGTGAGCTACTACGACTACTACCAGCCCGAGGCATACATCCCGCAGACCGACACCTATATAGAAAAGGACTCCAACATCAACGACGATGTGGAGCGCCTGCGCCACCAAGCCACCGCAAACCTGCTGACCCGCCGCGACTGCGTGGTTGTGGCCACCGTCTCCTGCATCTACGGCTTGGGCACGCCGGAAGAATACGCCGGTCGCATGCTCTTCCTCAAAGTCGGGCAGGAAATCAACCGCGACGACCTGCTGCGCCAATTCGTGGCCATGCAGTACAAGCGCAACGACATCGCCTTCACGCGCGGCACCTTCCGCGTGCGCGGCGATACGGTCGAAATCATCCCCGTCTACGAGGAACTGGCCGTGCGCATCGAATTCTTCGGCGACGAGATTGACCGCATCTCCACGCTGCACCCGCTGACCGGCGACGAGATCGACGAGGAAAACGAAGTCCACATCTTCCCGGCCTCCCATTATGTGGCCGGCCCCGAACGCATGGAACGGGCGCTCAAAACCATTCGCGAGGAACTCGACGAACGCCTGGCAGAACTGCGCAAACAAGGCAAGGAGCTGGAAGCGCAGCGCCTCAACATGCGCACCACCTACGATCTGGAAATGCTCACCCAAGTTGGCGTGTGCTCAGGCGTCGAAAACTATTCGCGCCACTTTGACGGCCGCGCCGCTGGCACCCCGCCGCACACGCTGCTCGACTTCTTCCCTGACGACTTCCTGCTGGTCATCGACGAATCACACGTCACTGTGCCGCAGATCGGTGCCATGTACGAGGGCGATGCCTCCCGCAAGCGCACGCTGGTCGAACACGGCTTCCGCCTGCCCTCCGCGATGGACAACCGACCACTCAAATGGCCGGAATTCCTGCAGCGCGTCGGCCAGACCGTGTACCTGTCCGCCACGCCAGGCGACTATGAGATGGGACTGTCCGATGGGGTGGTCGAACAGATTATCCGCCCAACCGGTCTGCTGGACCCGAAGATCGACGTACGCCCGGTCAAGGGGCAGATCGACGATCTGCTCGCCGAGATCAAGGCCCGTGTGGCCAAGAACGAGCGCGCGCTGGTCACCACTCTGACCAAGAAGATGGCCGAGGACTTGACCGACTATCTGCTGGAACGCGGCATCAAGGTCGAATACCTGCATTCTGATGTGGATACGTTGCGCCGCGTCGAACTGCTGCGCATGTTGCGCGAAGGCAAGATCGATGTGATTGTCGGTATCAACCTGCTGCGTGAGGGCCTCGATTTGCCGGAAGTATCGCTGGTGGCGATTCTTGACGCCGACAAGGAAGGATTCCTGCGCTCCTATCGTTCGCTCATCCAGACCATCGGCCGTGCGGCCCGAAACGTGTCCGGCACGGTGATCATGTACGCCGACGAGACCACCGAAGCCATGCGGCAAGCCATCGACGAGACTGACCGTCGCCGCGCCAAGCAGATTGCCTACAACCAGGAGCATGGCATCGATCCCAAGCCCCTGATCAAGAAGATCAGCGACGTCAACGACATGCTCGCCAAGGAGGATGTGGACACCCAGACCTTGCTTGAAGGTGGCTACCGCAACGCGGGCAAGGCCGGCAACACGCACCTGGGCGTGCCGGTACTCGATCCCAACGAGGCAGACAAACGCCACGAGGAGATCCTGAAGGCCGGCCTGCCCGCGCAGGACCTCGCCGACCTGATTCGCCAACTGAGCGAACAGATGCACACCGCCGCCGAACAACTCCAGTTCGAACTTGCGGCCCGTCTGCGCGACGAGATCCGAGACCTCAAAAAAGAACTCCGTCAAATGACGGAAGCCAACAAGTAACCAAATTCCCATACCCGAGGCGGGCAGTCAGGGGATGCGTTGTCGACCGTAAAGACTTGGCCTGAGCGGCCCGGAGCGTGTCGAACAACACATCCCCTGACTGCCTGGCGATCAGCGCTACCGGAACGGCCCCAAAACCGTCACAT
>USTC01000129.1 GCA_900557505.1 uncultured Collinsella sp. | reverse complement strand
CAGGTGCGCATGCGTATCGGCAAGCGGTGCCAGCGGCACCGGGCAGGCCACCGTTTTCTTCTTTTTGGTAAACGTCACGCGTTCAACATTAGGCGTCATGGGAAAGCTCCTGAGCCAAGCGGACAAAGGCGGCGGCGTCAAGCGTCTCGGCGCGCGTGGTAGGTGCGATACCGCAGGCCTCAAAGGCGGCGTCGAGCGCGTCCTTGGCAAAGCCGTTGGCGCTCATGGAGTTGCGGATCGTCTTGCGGCGCTGGGCAAATGCAGCGTCGATCACACGGGCCACAAACTCGCGGTCGATGCCCTCGGGTACCACACCGTCAACGCGATCGATGCGCACCACGGCAGAATCCACATGCGGCGCCGGCATAAAGCAGCGCGGCGGCACCTCAAAGCGCCCCGTCACCTGCGCATACAGGCCGAGCTTTGCCGTGTAGCCGCCATAGGTCTTGTTGCCCGGCGTTGCGCCAATACGATCTGCAACTTCCTTTTGCACCATGACGACAGCGCGCTTAAGCGCGGGCATCGTCTGGAAGAACTGCAGGATGATCGTCGCCGCCACGTTATAGGGCAGATTCGCGACAAACACCGTCGGATTACCGCCCGCAACCTGCTCAATCTGCTCCGACGTCACCTTGAGCGCATCGCCCATGATAAAGCGGAAGTTGGCATAGTCGGCGGCGTGGGCGTCGAGCACCGGCTCGAGCTCGGGATCTGCTTCGATCGACGTGACGCACGCCGCTTCCTGCAGCAGGGCCAACGTCAGCGTGCCGCAACCCGGGCCGACCTCGAGCACGCGCTCATCGCCCGCAAGTTCAGCGAGCTCACAGATACGTTCGATCACATGGTTGTCGATCAGGAAGTTTTGGCCCAGGCGATGCTTGGTCGCAAGGCCAAACTCCTCTAGCAGCTCCCTAGTTGCCGTGGGGTTTGCCAAAGGCGAAGTTGTCATGGTTGCCTCCTTAGCATGATGGCGGCGTCTTGAAACGAAAGGGCATGGACCGTTGCGGCCATGCCCTTACATCTAAACAGCAAATTGCCGATATGGCGCGCAGCAGCTTAGCCCAGACGCGGGAACAGCGGCTCGCCCTTCTCGACGGGCTGACCACCGGCAAGCAGGCCCCAAGCGCAAATGCCCTTGAGGTCGTCGCTCGCGGCCTCGTCCTCGCAGGACAGGCGACGCAGGGCCTCGGCAGAAGTCTGGGGCATGAGCGGCATCAGCAGGTGAGCGGCAATGCGGATGGCCTCGAGCAGGTTGTAGATCACAAACGCTAGCTCGTCAGCCTTGGCCTCGTCCTTGGCAAGCGCCCAAGGCTCGGAGTCCTCGATGTAGTGGTTGGCGGCATGGATGAGCTCCATGACCTCGTCCTTAGCTCCACCGTAATCGAGCACGTCCATCTTGGCCATGTAGCGATCGACCAGGCCGTCGGCGATCTTTGCCAGCGGGTTGTCGAACGCATCGAACGATGCGGGCTTGGCGGGCGCGCAACCGTCAAAGTACTTGCCGCTCATGTTGAGCGAACGCGAGATGAGGTTGCCCCAGCTGTTGGCCAGGTCGGCGTTGTAGACCTGCTCCATGCGCTCGAAGCTGATGGCGCCGTCGGTGCCGGGCACCACGTCGGTCATAAAGTAGTAGCGATAGCCCTCGACGCCCAGCATGTCGATAACGTCCTGCGGAGCAATGGCGTTACCGCGGCTCTTGGACATCTTCTCGGCCTTGCCGGTCTCGGCATTGCGCACAGTCAGGAAGCCGTGGGCAAAGACGTGCTCGGGCAGGGCCTCGCCGATGGCCATGAGCATGGCGGGCCAAATGACGCAGTGGAAGCGGATGATGTCCTTACCCACAATATGGAACTGCGCGGGCCAGCGATAGGCCAGCTCGGCACGGGCCTCGTCGGTGTCGACACCGTAGCCGACGGCGGTCATATAGTTGAGCAGCGCATCGAACCACACGTAGGTCACGTGGCCCTCGTCAAACGGGACCTGAATGCCCCAGTCAAAGCTCGTACGGCTCACGGAAAGGTCGTTGAGGCCGCCCTCGACAAAGCTGCGCACCTCGTTCATGCGGAACGCAGGCTCGACAAAATCGGGGTGCTCGTCATAGAGCTTGAGCAGCTTGTCCTGGAACGCAGAGAGCTTAAAGAAATAGGACTCCTCCTGCACGCGCTCGAGCGGACGGTGGCAATCGGGGCACAGGTGCTGGCCGACGCTGCCGTACTCCTCGTCGCCCTTCTGGACCTGCGTATCGGTAAAGTAGGTCTCGTCGGGCACGCAGTACCAGCCGTCATAGCTGCCCTTATACAGGTAGCCGGACTCCTTCATGCGCTCCCACAGGTACTGCACGGCATGATGCTGGCGCGGCTCGGTGGTGCGGATGAAGTCGTCGTTGGAGATCTCGAGCTTGCTCCAAAGCTCCTTGAAGTGCGGAGCCTGGCTGTCGGTCCACTCCTGCGGCGTCATGTTGTGCTTGGCTGCAGCCTCGGCGACCTTCTCGCCGTGCTCGTCCATGCCAGTCAGGAACTTGACGTTATAGCCGGCGGATCGACGATAACGAGCCTGGACGTCGGCGATGATGGTGGAATAAGCCGTGCCCAGATGCGGATCGGCGTTGACGTAGTAGATGGGCGTCGTGATAAAGAACGAAGGCTTGCTTTGATCCATGGGGTTTGTCCTCCAGAAAAACGTTGCATACTGGGGATGATTCTAGCGCAAGGGCCGGATATCCTCCATCTATTGCATATCGAGCACCATGGCATAGACATCGCGCTTGCGGCGCGAATACTTCTGCGACAGGCGCTTTGCCACCGCGGAGGCGGGCTCCCCCTCCTCGAGCGCGGCACGGATGTCCTCGCGCAGGGCTTCGTCGGGGTCTACCGCTGCGGCTCCAACCGGCACGATGCCGGACTCCTCATCCTGGCTCGGCGGCGCGATGACCAGCGCGATCTCGCCCTTTACCTCGCCACGGACGCGCAGCTCCTCGGTTAGCTGGGCGGCGGATCCACGCAAGACTTCCTCGTGCAGTTTGGTGAGCTCGCGGCAGACGGCAACATCGCGCTGGGGAAAGACCTCGGCCACGGCCTCGAGCGTCGCGACGATGCGATGTGGAGACTCGTAGAAGATGAGCGCGCCGGGGACGACGGCAAGGCGCTGCAGTCGGCGCACGCGGTCGCCGTGCTTGCGACCCAAAAAGCCTTCGAAGAAGAAATGCTCGCAGGGAATACCGGACGATACGAGCGCCGTGACGCAAGCAGAGGGGCCGGGAATAACCTCGACAGGCACATCCGCCTCGCGCGCCGCCTCAACCAAAGCCTGGCCGGGATCAGACACGCTCGGCATACCGGCATCCGAGGCAAAGGCGAGGGTCTCCCCCGCCAGCAAGCGGTCGACCAGGCCGGCTGCGCGACTTGCGATCACGTTCTCGTCGCAACGAACGAGCGGCTTGGAGATGCCTAGGTGCATCAGCAACTTTGAGGTCACACGCGTGTCCTCACAGCAGACGGCGTCGGCGGCGGCAAATGCCTCGCCGACGCGCGGAGACAGGTCGCCCAGGTTACCGATGGGCGTACCGACCACATAAAGTTTGCCCGTGCGGGCGCTGTTTTGCGTCATATCAACCTATTCAATCATGCCGCGCTCGAGCGTGCCGAGCGCCGCGCGGGCGTCCCATGCTGCAATACGCTTCTCGGTCTTCCACGTTTGGAAGAACCAGCCAGCCGCCGGCGCAAACGATGCCAGCTGGTTGGCGATAAACACGCGCTCGTAGGCATTGCGGCCCTCGGGCGTAACCGACGAGTTGGCAAAAATCGCCGCACCCGACCATTCACCAACCAAAACGGGGAATCCGGTCGAGATTGCCTCCTTGAGCTCACGCTTGTTGCGCGAAATCGCCGTCGTCAGACCGCGGGGGCTCGTGATGTCGAGCGCATACTCGTCGCGGTAATGGTACAGGTGAAGGTCCATGTAGACGTTCTTGTACTTGGCACCGCGCATAAAGTGCTTCCACTCGCCAGGGTGTCCCGAAGAGGAAAAGACGACAATCTTGTCCTCGGGCATATACGAACGAACGAGCTCGTACGCATCACGATAGAAGTTGCGCAGGTAGTGCGCCGGAATACCGTCTGTCATGGTAAAGAGGCTCTTGCGTACGCTCATCTGCGGCGTATCCAACAGCTCGATGCCCAGCAGGCTCTCGGCCTCACCATAGCGATCGGCCAGGCGCTCGAGCACATCGAGCGCAACGTGACGGCCATTGGTGGACGAATGCCACTCAGCGACGACTTCCGGCGTCGTGGGCGAATCGTTGGAATCGCCCTGACCGCCGGGTACAGTCGCCAGATCGAGCAGCACGCGGATGTTGTACTTGGCGGCCCACTCAATAGCACGGTCGATATAATCGACGACCGAGATGTAGGAAGCGTCGGACTCCTGCGAGCCAAAGGCATACCAGGGCACCGGCAGACGCACGGCATTGAGACCGATCTGCGCCATGCGACGGAAATCGTCCTCGCTCACAAACGTCTCGTAATGGCGGCGCATGCGCTCGTTATAGGCAGCGGTGCCCATAGCCTCCTGCAGCT
>USTC01000128.1 GCA_900557505.1 uncultured Collinsella sp. | reverse complement strand
ATGAGTTCGCGAGCGGCATCCACGCGAAACTTGGGCTTGGTGGAGCGCGCCTGGGCGCCACGGCTCAGCCACGCGAGCTCCTTGCGTGCCATGTTGCGACGACGCTCCTCGGTGACGGCGACCATGCGGTCGCGCTCTACGCGCTGCAGGATGTATGCCGAATAACCGCCCTCGAAGGGATCGACCTGGCCGTCGTGGACCTCCCACATGCTGGTGCAGACCTCGTCCAAGAACCAGCGGTCGTGCGTGACCACGAGCATCGCGCCCTGACCGCGCTGCCAGCGGGCCTTTAAGTGACGCGCGAGCCAGTTGATGGTGCGCATGTCCAGGTGGTTGGTGGGCTCGTCGAGCATGAGCACGTCGTAGTCGCCGATCAGCAGGCGCGCAAGGTCCACGCGACGGCGCTGACCGCCCGAAAGCTCGCCCACCGTGCCCTCCCAGGGCACATCGCTAATGAGACCGGCGAGGATCTGGCGCGTACGCGGACTCGACGCCCACTCATACTCGGGAGTGTCGCCCACGACGGCATGATGCACGGTATCGGTGTCGACAAGTTGGTCCTTTTGGCCGAGCAGACCGATCGTGGTGCCGCGGCGATGCGTCACGCGGCCATCGTCGGGCTCCAGCGTGCCGGCGAGCACGCTCAGCAGCGTCGACTTGCCGTCGCCGTTTTTACCAACAATACCAATGCGGTCGCCCTCGCCCACGCCGAGCGTCACGCTATCGAAAATATGCTTGGTGGGAAACTCTAGGCTGATGGAATCGCATCCCAAAAGAATCGCCATATGCCCTGCTCCTTCGTAGAAATTCAACGTTGTCCATGATAGCAGCGAGCCCCACCCCAAACCACCACGAAGGTGCCCTTCGTGGTGGTTTTTCGTTCTGAGCCAAGGAGATTCATGTTCAACATTGTGCTGTATGCGCCCGAGATTCCGGCCAATACGGGCAATATCGGCCGCACCTGCGTGGTCACCGGCACCCGTCTGCATCTGGTGGAGCCGCTGGGCTTTTCGCTCGACGACAAGACGGTACGTCGCGCCGGACTGGGCTACTGGCAAAACTTGGACGTGACGACCTATGCCGGCTGGGAGGATTTTCTTGTGCACAACGGCCTCTCCCCTGCCGACGAGCGTCTGCATCTGCTGACCAAAAAGGCACGCCGCACCTATGCGCAAAGTACCTACCGCGATGGCGACTACTTGGTCTTTGGCAGCGAGAGCTCGGGCATTCCCGAGGAACTGCTCGCCGCGGCGCCCACGTGCTGCGAGCGCATCCCGATGCTGCGCGATTGCGACTCGCTCGATAACGCCGAGGCTTGGGAAGCTCACGAGGAATCGCTGGGGCATACCGAGGACAGCCACGAGGCCATTCTTCAACAGGACATCTGCGGCAACTTCATCAATCCGGACGACTACCGCATCAGCGCACTCAACCTCTCCAACAGCGCCGCCATCGTCCTCTACGAAGCCCTGCGCCAAACAGGCTTTCCGGGAATGTGATAAAGGGACTGTCCCTTTATCACATTCGAGCGCCACGCCGATGGCACACGCGCCTGATTGATGCTCTAGATAAAGAGCCCTTACTTTTAATCAGAATTAACTAAAATAAAATGAAGTTAAACGGCGGTGTGAAAGGAGAGCCTAGTGGAATATCTCGAGAACCCGTTTACCCCCAGTTTTGGCGAGGTTCCTGCCCATCTCGCTGGCAGACAACAGATTATTCGGGATTTGGACCGTGCCTTCTTGAGCCAGCGCAGGCGCCCAGAATTAACCTCGATCTTCTCAGGCGCGCGTGGAACCGGTAAAACCGCTCTCATGTCGTCGCTCGCGACAAGGGCGGAATCCCACGGCTGGATTGCCGTAAAGACGACCGCGCTCCCGGGAATGCTTGAGGAAATCGAGCTTGGGGCGAAACGTGCTGCCGGCCATCTTATCGACCCGTCCAACCACTTCGAAGTCACCGGTCTCGGAATTGCACCGCTCGGCAGCATCGAGGTCAGTCGCGTTCACGATGCCTCAACCTGGCGTTATCGCATGAGCGACATCATCGACCAGCTCAACGAGGCGGGCGCCGGTCTGCTCGTCACGGTTGACGAGGTGGACCCGACACTCGACGAGATGATTCAGCTCGCAGCGACGTATCAGCACTTTGTGACCGATGGGAAACGCGTCGCGCTGCTCATGGCGGGACTTCCCAACAACGTATCGACGCTACTGAACCACAAGACGGTCTCATTCCTTCGCCGCGCCCAACAATATCATCTGGGCCGCATTGCCGACTATGACGTGCGCGAGGCCTTGATTCGCACAATCCAGGAAAACGATCGCCTGGCAGATGCTGAGGGAATCGATCGAGCCGTTCGCTCGATCTCTGGTTTTCCCTTCCTATTGCAACTCGTAGGCTACCGTGCCTGGGACCTCACAAGCGATTCGAAGGAAATCTCGTCACGCGACTTTGACCTGGGAATCAAAATCGCGCGCGACGAGATGGACGACCGAATCCTCGCGGCAACCTATCGGGAACTCACGGCAGAGGACAAGCGATTCCTCATCGCCATGCTCGATGACGAGGAAGAGTCCACCACCGCTGACCTTGTCGAGCGCCTTAAGCGTTCGCCGCAGCAGGTCTCCCGCTACCGACGCCGCATGATAGACACCGGCATCATCGGGGAGCGAGGACGAGGGCTCGTCGCATTTGAATTGCCATTCTTCCGCGACTATCTCGCAGCTCAATGCGTGAAATAGGTATCAATGCGACAAAGGGACTGTCCCTTTGTCGCATTCGGTTATAGATAACGTCCGGTAATGCTCTTGGAGCAGGCCGCGATGTCCCCCGGCGTGCCGGCACAGACGATTTGCCCGCCCGCATCGCCACCGCCCGGGCCCATGTCGATCACGTAATCGGCGTTACGGATAAGGTCGAGATCGTGTTCAATCACGATAACCGTGGCGCCCTTGGCAACGAGGCCATCGAACACACTCAACAACACCTGAACATCGAGCGGATGTAGGCCGATCGTGGGCTCGTCGAATACGAATACGGCATCGTCCTGCACGCGGCCCATCTCGCTCGCAAGCTTAAGACGCTGTGCCTCGCCGCCCGAAAGCGCCGGCGTGGGTTCACCGAGCGTGAGATAACCCAAGCCCAGGTCGTGCAAGGTCTGCAAGCGCGTCTGAACCTTCTTGAGTCCCAGTGTGGCGTCGATGGCCTCATCCACACTCATATCCATGAGCTGCGGCAACGTAAGCAATCCGCGCTTTTTTGGTAATTTTGTAGGCGATTATTGAAAATAATAGAGATATGAATCAACATTTCAGATGTTTCTTGATGCTTGTTGCGTTTGTTTTCACGGTAGGTACGGCAGCCGGGCAGACGTCCAACTGGAAAGAGATGCATAAGGTTAAGCGCAAGGAGACCATCTTTGGCATTGCCCGTGACAACGGCATCACGGTAGAGGAACTTATGAACGCCAATCCCGACATGAAGCAGCCGGGTTACGAACTGAAGAAGGGCGACTACATATTCATACCTTATCCCAAGGATAGCGCTGCCGCTTCCGGGGGCAAGGCCCGCGTCGAGGCATCGCCGGCCGTCAGTGTCGACGACATGAGGCGGCGCGCGATAAGGGTCGGGGTGATGCTTCCGCTGCACAATGTCAATGGCGACGGGCGACGGATGGTTGAGTATTACCGCGGCGTACTGATGGCTTGCGACAGCTTGAAGCAGGGCGGTGTGTCGGTTGACATAAGGGCATGGAACGTCCCGGAAGACGCCGACATAAGGCAAACGCTCAAGGACAAGGATGCTGAAAAGTGTGACTTGATTATCGGCCCGTTGTATTCAACGCAGGTGAAGGCGCTTTCCGACTTTGCCTCGGAACACGGGATAAAGGTGCTCATACCGTTTTCAATCAACGCCCCCGAGCTGAAGACCAATCCAAACCTGTTCCAGGTGTACCAGAACGCCACCGAATACAATGAAGCCGTGATAGCCCGCTTCCTCGAGAAGTTTGCCGGTTACCACGCAGTGTTCATCGATTGCAATGACACCACAAGCCAGAAGGGCATATTCACTTTCGGGCTCCGCAGGCGCATGGAGACCATGGGGCGCAACTACTCGATAACAAACCTGAAGTCGAGCGAGGCATTTTTCGCCAAGGCATTCAGCAAGACGATGCCTAACGTCGTTATCCTCAACACCGGACGCTCGCCGGAACTCAACATAGCCTTTGCCAAACTGAACAACTTCACGATGAATAACCCGGACATAAAAGTAACGATGTTCGGCTATACCGAATGGATGATGTACACCAAATACAACCTTGACAACTACTATAAGTACAATGTCCACATACCGGCAGCATTCTATACCAACCCGCTATCGGCCAGGACGGCCCGCATCGAGCTAAAGTACAGGTGGAATTTCCATGAAGACATGATGCAGGCGCTGCCCCGGTTCGCCATCACAGGCTTCGACCAAGCCTATTATTTCATAAAGGGCCTGCACCTGTATGGCGACAAGTTCACAGGCGCGAGGGGCATGGTGGGGTACACCCCGATACAGACACCGCTGCACTTTGAGCGGGAGGG
>USTC01000127.1 GCA_900557505.1 uncultured Collinsella sp. | reverse complement strand
GCGTCGTGCCAACTTCGGGCTGGGGAGCGGGCGCGGGCTGATGAGCGGACTGCACGGTCACGTCCGCCTGCGCATCCTCTTGCGACTGAGAGGCCTGGCCATCATCGATTACCGGCGTTCCGCAGCTGGTGCAAAAACGCTCGTCGTCTTTCAGAAGCTTGCCGCAATGGGTACAAAACCGGGGCATGATGGTTCCTTCCATTCGATGTGTTGGCTAGATTATAAGGTGGTTCAGGTGCGGTTGGGCCGCGCCGACCCAACTGGTTATGTGAGGATAGTCGTGCCGCGCAAGCCCTGTCGCATGCGTCACAATGAGTGCGGCGTGCTGGGTGTCTGGCGCGGCCGTTTATCGACGGCTCGGTAGAATGCGATGGTGGGGAGTGAGTCTGTGTACTGCGGCGAGCAAGGTCGGGGTGGCGGCGACAACGTGGAGGCGTTCCGGTTCCCGCCGGGGGATGCGATTGCTCGCGTCGAGTGTTTTGTGCCGGGATGTTGACCGGAGCGCTTGCCTCGGTGATGAGTCTCGGCGGTTGTGCTGCGCGCCGCAACGAGGCTGAGGGCTCCGCTGTCCCTGCCAAACAAAAAGCGAATCATCCGTCCGCTCAAAAGACGGAAGCTGTCGCTCGGGCTTCTTGGATTGCCGGCCTTCAGCAAGATATCGAAGCCCTTGTCGAGCCGTATGGTGGGTCTACCTCGGTCTATGCTGTGGCGCTTGATCCACAAACGTTCGCGTCGCTTGATGGTGAAGTCGCCGTGACGCCGGACGCGCGACGTGTGGCGGCAAGCATCATCAAACTTCCCATTCTCGCTTGTGCGCTCGAGACCGTGGCGGCGGGCGAGCTGTCCCTCGACGAACAGATAACGGTGACGCAACAGGATATCGTGGGTGGCAGCGGCAACATTCAGTCGCGCGGCGCGGGTGTGTCGTACAGTATTGACGAGCTGCTGCATGCCATGATCGCCCAGAGCGATAACGTGGCAGCGAACCTTGTTATCGGCAGGCTTGGCATGGATACGGTCAACGAAACGTGTGCCGCATTGGGACTGACCCAGACCGTGCTCGCTCGTTTGATGATGGATGCCGAGGCCCAGGCACAAGGTCGCGAGAACTATACGAGCGCCCGTGATGCTGCGGCCGTGTTGCAACGGCTGGCGGCGGGGACAATCGCGACGCCCGAGCTGTGCGAGCGAGCGCGCGGATATCTGCTGGCGCAGGAAGACGCGCGCGGTATTGTCGAAGGCGTTCCCGGCGGCGTTTTGGTCGCGCACAAAACGGGCAGCCTGGCGAATGCTCAGCACGATGCCGCAATCGTCTACGCCGAGCGCCCTTACGTGCTGGCAATCCTCACCCAGGACCTCGAACGCGAACAGGCCCTAGCCCTCGAGCGCGACATTTCCTTCGCCATCAACGCCCGCGCCCACTCCTAACTTGCGGTGAAATAGGGATTGTATTTGCTGTTAGAAGGCGTATTTAGTCCCTATTTCACCGCAACTTAGAAGGTCGGCAGTTGGGGACGTTCCTTTTCGGACGGCACTTTAGGAACGTCCCTAACTGTCGCCTGGTCATTCAAGAGCGTCCCCAATGGCTAGGCGGGATTTGGGACGCGCCGAGCACTGGGGTATCATGGCTTGGTTGATATATCTGCATTTACGCGCCTTGTAGGAAGGGGCTGCGCCCATGGCTTTTGAGCCCGCTCAACATAGCTTTATCACGCTCGAGGGCGTCGATGGTGCCGGCAAGTCCACGCAGGCGCGCCTGCTTGCCCGCGCGCTCGAACTCGCTGGCTACCAGGTTGTGAGCCTGCGCGAGCCGGGCGGCACCGCCATCAGCGAAAAGATTCGCGCTCTGCTGCTCGACCCCGCCAACACGGCGATGGGAGACACCTGCGAGTTGCTGCTCTACGAGGCGGCGCGCGCTCAGTTGGTGCACGAGGTCATCGCGCCCGCCCTCGCGGCCGGCAAGGTGGTCCTGTGCGACCGCTTCTACGATTCCACAACCTGCTACCAGGCATTTGCCGACGGCCTCGACCGCCAGATGGTGCACGACGCCAACAACCTGGCCGTCGCGGGGACGCACCCGGCGCTCACGCTCGTCTACCACATCACGCCCGAGCAGGCGGCGCTACGCATGGCAGCCCGTGGCGCGGCAGACCGCATGGAGGCAAAGGGCATGGCATTCCAGGAGCGTGTCTACCAGGGCTTTTGCGCAATTGCTGCCGAGGAGCCAAACCGCGTAAAGCTTATCGACGCCACCGCGCCCATCGAGGAGGTCTTCGGGAAGACGGTCGAGCAGGTTCGCGCGTACGGTCTCGACATTCCGCAAGACGCCGTCGTCGCCGCGCTTGCCAAGGAGGCCGAGTAACATGGCCCCCGCTCAGGCAAGCCTGCTGGCCAAGCTCGACACCCAACAGCGCGTGCGCGATTTTTTGACCAACGCCGTCGCCAGCGGCCGTGCATCGCACGCCTACCTGTTTTTGGGCGCTCCCGGCGCCGGCAAGCTCGATGCCGCATGGGCGCTCGCCCAGGCCTTCCTGTGCGAGCAGGACGGCTGCGGCGCATGCGACAGCTGCGTGCGCGTTGCGCGGCACACACACCCCGACGTGCACTATTACACGCCTGAGAGCGCCACGGGCTACCTCATTGCCCAGACCCGCGAGCTGCTCGACGACGTGCCGCTGGCGCCCATCCGCGCTAAGGCCAAGGTCTACATCATCGACCGTGCCGAGCAGCTGCGCGCCAACACTGCCAACGCACTGCTCAAGACACTCGAGGAGCCGCCCGAGGGCGTTATGTTTATCTTGCTGGGCACCTCGGCAGACGTGATGCTGCCCACCATTGTGAGCCGCTGCCAGTGCGTGCCGTTTCGGCTGGTGTCGCCCACCGTGGCCGCGCGTGCCGTGAGCCGCGCGACGGGTCAGGATCTCGCGCGTTGCCGCATGGCGGTCGCCGTGGCGGGGAGCCCCACACGCGGCATCGAGTTCCTTAAGAGCGCCGAGCGCCAGGACGCTCGCCGCCAGATGGTCCGCGCCATCGATTCGCTCATCGCCGCCGACGAGGCCGACGTGCTCAGTCGCGCCAAGTCGCTCATCGTCGCCGTCAAGGCGCCGCTCGCCGAGGTCAAGTCCACGCAGGAAAAGGTGCTCGAGCAAAATGCCGACTACCTGTCGCGTGGAGCATTGAAGCAGCTTGAGGACCGCAACAAGCGCGAACTCAACGCGCGCGAGCGTTCGGGTATCATGGAAGCGCTGGCGAGCGCGCGGACGCTCATGCGCGACGTGCTGCTGACGCTTCAGGACGAGGCGGCCGACGTGGTGAACGAAGACGTGCGCGACACGATCGGTCGGCTTGTCGCCGCGACCAATGTTGCGGGTGCCACCCAGGCGCTCGAGGCGGTTGCCACCGCTGAGCGCAACATCGCCAGAAACGTTACTCCCCAGCTGGCCATCGAGGTCATGCTGTTCGATATCAGGAAGGCACTGAAATGCCGTTAGTCGTACCCGTTAAGTTTACCTACGCCTCGCGCGACCTGTGGTTCGACCCACAGGATCTGGATATCCTCGAGGCAGATTACGCTATTTGCTCCACCGAGCGCGGAACCGAGATCGGCCTGGTCACGGCCGATCCCTTCGAGGTGCCGCAAGACGAGATCGGTCAGCCGCTTAAGCCCGTGCTGCGCGTGGCGAGCGACATCGACCTGCAGCTTGCCGACGACCTGGCTATCCAGGGTGACGAGGCCATGGTCGACTTCCGCCGCCTGGTCAAGGAGCTCGACCTCGAGATGAAGCCGGTCGGCGTCGAGTACCTGTTTGGCGGCGAGAAGGCTGTGTTCTACTTTGCTGCCGAGGAGCGCGTCGATTTCCGTCAGCTCGTCAAGGACCTGTCCTCGACGCTGCACATTCGCGTCGACATGCGCCAGATCGGCGTGCGCGACGAGACCCGCCTGGTGGGCGGCTATGCCCAGTGCGGCCAGGAGCTCTGCTGCACACGCTTTGGCGGACAGTTTGAGCCGGTTTCGATCCGCATGGCAAAAGAGCAGGACCTGCCGCTCAACTCGTCCAAGATTAGCGGCGTCTGCGGCCGCCTGATGTGCTGCCTGCGCTATGAGTTTGAGGCGTACAAGGACTTTAAGAGCCGCGCGCCCAAAAAGAAGACGCTTATCGATACGCCGCTCGGCAAGGCGCGTATCCAGGAATATGACACGCCGCGCGAGCAGCTGGTGTTGCGCCTGGAGAACGGCAAAGTCTTTAAGGTCAACCTGGCCGACATGACCTGCTCTGAGGGCTGCAAAAAGAAGGCCGCCGAGCAGGGCTGCAACTGCCGTCCCGACTGCGTGACGCGCGATGTGCTCGAGCGTATCGAGTCGCCCGAGATGCGCTTGGCGCTTATGGAGCTCGACCGCGAGAACGGCGTCGACGTGGGCGATGGCCTGTCGAGCGCCGACCGTCTGGCGGGGACGACGATGCCCAAGCGCCGTCGCCGCGATGCGGACGCCGATACCCGTGCCGGTCAGAGCCAAGGCGAGGGTCGCGGCCGCGGTAAGGGTCGCGGCAAGGCCGAGGCACCCGAGGCCGAGGAGGCTGCCGGTGGACGTCG
>USTC01000126.1 GCA_900557505.1 uncultured Collinsella sp. | reverse complement strand
CAGCAGCAAATCGGCCGCCATGTTAAGTACCAAGCCACAGCTCACACACAAGCCGGCACAAAGTGCCATCGTCCACGGCATCAATGGCCGTGGTGGCATCACTTGCTCGCGCTCGGTCGCACTCATACGCAAATGCAATCTTTGATTTTGGCGAGCTTCTTCTCACCGATTCCCGATACGCGCATCAGGTCATCGACTGAGGCAAAAGCACCGTTCTTTGTCCGCTCATCGATAATCGACTGAGCCATAGAAGGCCCAATGCCCGAGAGCGTCTGCAGTTCCGCCGCGCTCGCCGTATTGATGTTCACGAGCCCCGACGAAGACCCCGCGCCAGGAGTCGTGGCAGTACTACTTTCGGCCCCGCCGACCGCCGCAGCCGCTTGTTGCTCCCCCACCGTCGGTACATAAATCTTTTGGCCATCTGTGATCTTGGACGCACGGTTAAGCCCTGTCACGTCCGCCTCGGCCGTAAGCCCTCCGGCGGCATCGATCGCTTGGGACACCCGTGCTCCTTCTTTGAGCCGATACACGCCAGGCCTCACAACGGCGCCATCCACATCAACGTACACCTCGGCAGCAGAGGAGCTCTTGCCCGAAGACCCATCGGCATCATCAGGAGACGCATCCCCGGCCCCGCGCGCATCCGAGGCGCTTGCCTCATCACTATGCTCAAACGACACGCCGCCGGAGCGGCTACTAAAACTTGCCATCGCCAAGCCGCTCGCGGCGGCAATGACAACCAAAATCGCCACCACCACCGCTTTATGCCCGAGCAGCTTTTCTGCCCAGCGGTCCATACGTTTAACCCGTTCGTGATGTTCGCGCTGCGCCATAGCAAACACCTCCCAACACCATCGTGTCAGGAAACGAGCGCCGAAGCCTCCGCACGTCCACACTGGTTATCGCGGTCAAACCAAAATCTGACAAAAACCTTGCGGAAAAGTGTCCATTTATTCAGTCACACGTCAGCGAATGAACATCTTGGCATCATTTGCCCAGATAGCAAAAGACCGACGATACGGGCGCATCGTCGGTCTATGCAGGCAATTACTCGTGATCCTGGTAAATCTCACGCGGAGCAAGCTCCGAATGTTTGCGTTTTAAGGTCTTAGGGGCCTTATACGTGTTGCTGGAAAAGTCGATGTACTCGGTCTGCTTAAGCAAGCGCTCGATCATCTCCTCGTGGTCGAACAACTCCCAGGCCTCGTGCACGGCATCGAGTTTGGCGTGCGTCTCGGGACGACGCGGCATAAACAGCGTGCAGCAGTCGGGCGCCGCCTCGGTGGAAATATCGAACGTGCCGATCTCCTGAGCGCGCGCAATGATCTCCTGCTTGTCGGACCCGATGAGCGGACGGAACACGGGAATCTTCACGGCCTCGTTGACGGCCATGATGTTCTCGAGCGTCTGGGAGGCAACCTGACCGAGCGACTCGCCGGTCACGATGGCCTTGGCGCCCTCGATATGCGCAATGCGCTCGGCAACCGAATACATGATGCGGCGATACATGATCACGCGCAGGTTGCTGGGGCAGGTGACGGAAATCTCACGCTGGCAATCGCCAAACGGCACCACGTACAGGCGGCCGATCTGGACACCCGGCTCAAGCGCACGGATGATGTCCTGCACCAAATACTCGCTCGTATCAGGCGTCTGCGGACGACCGGAGAAATGTACCGGAACGCACACCGCGCCGCGTCGCGCGAGCATCCAGGTCGCCACCGGAGAATCGATGCCCGACGACAGAAGCGTCACGACCTTGCCGGCAGAACCCACCGGCAGACCGCCCACGCCGCGCTCGGAGCGCGCGTACACGTAAACGCTACCCTGGACCACCAGTACGTGCACCATCGCATCGGGGTCGTGCATTTGAACCTTTTTATCGGGGAAGGCCTCGCACAGCACCTCGCCCACCTGACGATTGATGTCAATCGAGGTGAGCTCATAGTCGGTATTGGAGCGTTTGGCGTGAACCTTAAACGAATCGAAGGGGCCAAACTCTCGCAGCGCCTTGACGGCGGCGGCGCAGTACTCCTGCGGGTCGCGGTTGGTGTGGTACGCCAGGGACACACGGGCAACGCCGGGGACGGTGCGGATGACACGCGCCGCCTCGTCGGCCTGATGCTCGTTAAAGGTCACGAGGATATAACCGGAAATTCGAGACACGGCATTCACGGAAAAGGCGGCCAAAGCCGCCTTAATGTTATCCATGAGGATATGCTCAAAATGTGCGCGGTTCTTGCCCTTCAGTCCAACCTCGTGATAGTGGACCAGGCAGACGCGAGCCGCCATTTAGGCTTCAGCAACCTTATGGCCGAGCGCCTTCTCGTAACGGGCCTCGTCGTAGGAGATATCGCCGTCGACGATCTCGTCCATAGCCATCGAGATGGTATCGGCGCCAGAGAGCGCGATGGTGATGTCGTCGACATCCTGAACGGCAAGCACGCGGTTATGCTGGCCGCGCAGCATGCTATTGATGTCGCAGGCACGCTTGGAGGCAAGCGAAGCGAGCAGGAAGCGGTTGTGATCGGTCTTCTCCAGAAGATCGTCAATGCAAGGCTTTACAACGGACACGGACCTCAGATCCTTTCATGCATATCGAGAACGCGAACGAGTTCATCGGTCGCGCGGTCGAGATCGTCATTCACCACGACGTCGTCGTAGCGGTCGGCAAGAGCAAGCTCATGGGCGGCGTTTGCCATACGCAGCTCAATCGTCTCGGGCGTCTCGGTACCGCGACCGACCAGACGCTCGCGGAGCACCTCGAGCGAGGGGGGCTTGATAAAGATCAGCACGGCCTCGGGGAAACGTTCCTTGACCTGCAAGGCACCCTGGACATCGATCTCCAAGATGAGAGACGAACCAGAGGCGAGCTTGGACTGGACCTCGCTCACCAACGTGCCGTAGCAGTTACCGTGGACCTCGGCCCACTCAACAAACTCACCGTTTGCCACGCGGCGGTCGAACTCCTCGCGCGTCAGGAAAAAGTAATTGACGCCATCGACCTCGCCTTTACGTGGGGCTCGCGTGGTAGCCGAAACCGTCAGGCCCAGGTTAGAGCGACGCTCGCGCACACGAGTGACGAGCGTGCCCTTGCCCGCGCCTGACGGTCCAGAAATCACAAAGAGCTTTGAATCCTGAGCGCTCACTTATTTGGTCAGCTGCTCGAGGAGCTGCTCGCGCTGACGGACGCCAAGGCCCTGGACGCGACGGGTAGCGGAGATGCCGAGCTCCTCCATGATCTTGGCGGCCTTGGCCTTGCCATAACCGGGGAGAGACTCGATGAGGGTGGAAACCTTCATGCGGGAAGCAATGGGGTCATCGGAGTTGAGCACGGACTCGAGGGACTTCTCGCCCTTCTTGATCTGCTCACGGAGCTCTGCGCGAGCGTGACGTGCGGCGGCAGCCTTCTCAAGAGCCTGCTTACGCTGCTCATCGGTAAGCTGAGGGAGTGCCATTCGTACCTCCAAATAGTTGGGTTATATCTGATTCAATATTTGGCATTTTAGCACGTAAAACGTACAAAATGCCCAATCGCGGCTCCATAGGTTAGACGATACCCGCAAAAAGTGCAATATATCGCGCTAAAAGATGAGCCCCTGACCTGCGATTCCACACAAAGGATGGGAAAGTTTTCGCAGGCACAGGGGCTAATTTGTGCTAATGAGACCCAAAAGTGGTGACTTAAGGGAATCTTTTATGCGACGTTTTCGACCAGCTCGGCAACGATGGCGTCAAACGCGGCAACCGGATCATCGGCGCCGGTAATGGGGCGGCCAACCACGATATGGCTCGCGCCGCCCTCGATAGCCTGGGAAGGCGTGGCCACGCGGGACTGATCGCCCAGCGCAGCACCAACAGGACGCACGCCCGGGGTCACAATCAGCGCATCGGGGCCCAGCAGCTCACGCATGTCATGAGCCTCCATCGGCGAGCACACGATGCCGTCGATACCGTTGGCCTGGGCGAGTTTTGCCAGACGGGCGGCCTCCTCGGCAACGGGCAACTCGACACCGATCTCGCTCAACGCATCCTGATTCATACTCGTAAGCACGGTGATGGCGACGAGCTTGGCTCGATCCTCGCGCGCCTCCTCGGCACCCTCACGGCAGGCGGCGAGCATAGCACCCGAACCCAAGCCGTGAACCGAAAGCAGGTCGGCGCCGGCAAGCGAGGCCGAGCGAGCGGCACCGCGCACCTGATGCGGAATGTCGTGGAACTTAAGGTCGAGGAAGACCTTAAAGCCCAGGTCTTTAAAGGTCTTGACGATCTCGGGACCCTCAGCGTAATAGAGCGTCATGCCCACTTTAAGCCAAGCGGCATGGCCCGAAAGCTCATGGGCGAGCTCGAGCGCACGCTCACGGTCGCAGTCGAGGGCGACGATAACGCGGTCGCGGGCATCGGTCTCTAGCATTCGAAAGCACCTACCAGCTCGTTGATGTCCTTCACGCCCTGGGACTCGGCCCAGGCCTCGAGCTCGCGCGCGATCTTAATCGAGGCGCACGGATCGACGAAATTGGCCATACCGACCGATACGCAGGTGGCGCCGGCCAGGATAAACTCGGCCGCATCCTCGCCGGTCATGACACCGCCGACACCGTTGATGGGGATATC
>USTC01000125.1 GCA_900557505.1 uncultured Collinsella sp. | reverse complement strand
TTCCGCTCTCGGCACTGGGCGATTCGCTGCTGTTGAACGCCCTGCTGTTCGCTTTGATGCTTGCGGTTGGTATCTGGTACGTCTGGTCTCCGCGCACTCGCATCTCTGACGTTGCCGTGACGCTCATGGGCCCTATCTACACTGGCTTTATGCTGTCGGCTATCGTGTTGCTGCGCGATGCCGTGCCCGGTTTTGCCGGCGCCCTGCTTTCGGTGGGCGTTTGCGCGTCCCTTTGGGTCTCCGACTCGTTTGCCTACATCGTGGGCAGCCGCATCGGCAGGCATAAGATGGTTCCCAAGATCTCTCCCAAAAAGAGCTGGGAAGGCTTTGCCGGCGGCATTTTGGGTTCTGTCTTGATTTGGCTCGTCCTGTGGGCAACGCACTTCTATAAGCTGAGCCTGCCCTATGCACTGCTGTGCGGCGTGGTCGTCTCCATCCTGGGCGTTATCGGCGACCTTATCGAATCGCGTATCAAGCGCGGTGTGGGCGTCAAAGATTCCGGCAATCTCATCCCGGGCCACGGCGGTATGCTCGACCGCAGCGATTCGCTCATCTTTGGCTGCATTACCGCGCAGCTGCTGCTGATGATCGGAGGCGTGCTGTAATGGCTTATCAGACCACCTACGGTCTCGACGGGCGTCTTCGTGTTGCCATTCTGGGCTGTACGGGTTCTATCGGCACTCAGGCGCTCGACGTGTGCCGTCAGCATGCCGATCGCCTGCAGGTGACGGCGCTGTCCGTTAACTCCAGCACCTCCGAGCTCGTTGCCGCTGCCCGTGAGTTCTCGGTTCCGGCGGTTGCCGTGGCGGACGCCTCCCATGGCGCCGACGCCGTGCTGCAGGAATTGCCCGAGGGCACGGAGCTCGGCGTTGGCGCGCAGGCCGTGTGCGATCTCGCGCGGCGCGATGATGTCGACTGCGTGCTCGTGGCCATCGTGGGCGCTGCCGGTCTCGAGGCGAGCCATGCTGCCCTGACCTCGAACAAGCGTCTTGCCCTGGCCAACAAGGAGTCGCTCGTTGTCGGTGGCGATTTGCTGATGCCGTTGGCGCAGCCGGGCCAGCTTATCCCTGTCGACTCCGAGCATTCTGCCATCTACCAGTGCTATCTGGGCGAGAATCCGCGCGAGGCTCACTGCATTTGGCTTACCTGCTCGGGCGGCCCGTTCTTTGGTCGCACGCGTGACGAGCTCGATCGCGTGACACGTGCCGATGCCCTGGCGCATCCCACGTGGGCTATGGGTGCCAAGATCACGATTGATTCCGCCACCCTCATGAACAAAGGTCTGGAGCGTATCGAGGCCATGCATCTGTTTGGATGCGATCTCGATTTCATTAACGTGGTCGTGCAGCGCCAGTCCAAGATTCACTCCATGGTCGAGTTTGCCGACGGCTCCGTGATGGCGCATCTCGGTGCCTCCGACATGCGCATTCCCATCCAGTTTGCTTTCTCGTATCCCGAGCGTTGGGATACGCCGGCTCCGCGTATCGATTTCCGCGAGTTGGGGCAGCTTACCTTTGACGCGGCCGACATGGATACCTTCCGCTGCCTTGCGCTGGCCGAACGTGCCGGCAAGACGGGCGGCACCATGCCGTGCGTGCTCAATGCCGCCAACGAGGTCGCCGTCGATGCCTTCCTGCATGATGGCTGCAGTTTTACCGATATCGACCGTATTGTGGAATCCTGCATGGATGCTCACGATGCACAGACGGTCGATTCGTTTGACCAGCTTCGCGAAATCGATGCGTGGGCGCGTGAAAAGGCCGCGCAGGTGCTTGCCGCAACCCGTTCTTAACCCATAAGGATTGCTTTTTCGTTTTATGGATACTGTTCTGAGCGTTCTCTCATCGGTCTTTTGGGGCCTGCTGATGCTTTCCGTCCTCGTGTTTTTGCACGAGGGCGGCCACTTTTTGGCGGCGCGTGCCTGCGGTGTCCGCGTGACTGAGTTCTTTTTGGGCCTGCCGTGTCGCTTTGATATCCACCACACGTCGCGTCGTATCGGCACCAAGTTTGGCGTGACGCCGCTGCTGCTGGGTGGCTATGCAGCCATTTGTGGCATGGATCCGACCGACGTCTCGTGTGCCGACCGCGTGCTTGCTGCCATCTATCGTCACGGCCGGGTGACGGTGGCCGATCTTGCCGTCGAGCTCGAGCTGTCCGAGGAGGATGTGCTCGAGGCCTGTGCTTTGCTGTTGGGCTGGGGCTCCATCGCTCCCTGGTATGAAGAAGGGGAAAAGCCTTCGCCCAATTACTATCCCACCAAGTACCAGACCCTGCCGCGTGACGCGGCGGGTTATACCACCTTTGACGGCCGTCGGTTCGATCGTGAGCACGCGACTGCCGAGGGCGATGTATGGGAGCTGCCGTGCGCCGGGTCTGAATTCCTTGCACGCGAGCGCTCGCATACCTATTTGGGCCAGGGCTTTGTCAAGCGTTCCTTTATGCTGCTTGCGGGCATTATCGTCAATATCCTGACGGGCTTTTTGCTCCTTATGAGCATCTATTCCATCGCGGGCGTCACGGTGCCGGTGGATACCAATGTGATCGGCCAGGTTGACGAAGGCTCGATTGCCGCCGCGGCGGGAATCGAGGGCGGCGATGCGATCCTTTCGGTCGACGGAGTATCGTGCTCTACCTGGATGGACGTTTACGATGCCATCGGCAAGGCTGCCGGTAAGGACGATATCGCCATCGAGTACGAGCGTGACGGCAAGCAGCATTCGACCACGGTTGCGCTCAAAGAGGACGAGCGCCTAGGTGTGTATGCCTCTACGCAGGTGGTCCGTTTGGACCCCATCACGTCGGCTCGTTTGTCGTTCTCCTATATCGTGCAGACAGCGGAGGGCGTGATGCGCCTACTCCAGCCGCAGCATACGATGGAGATTCTCGACCAGTCCTCTTCAATCGTGGGTATTAGCGTTATGTCCTCACAGGCTGCTGCCGCCGGCCCTGCCACGTTCCTTTCGTTTGCCGCCCTCATTTCGTTCTCGCTTGGCTTTATGAACCTGCTGCCCATCCCACCGCTCGATGGCGGCAAGCTGGTCATCGAGATCATTCAAAAGATTGCGGGCCGCGAGCTTCCGCTCAAGGTCCAGACGATTGTGAGCTATGTGGGCATCGCGCTCTTTGCGCTGCTGTTTGTCTATATGCTTCGTTCCGACATCCTTCGATTTATTCTGTAGGGGAGTGGTTGGATTGTCTTTATCCCATCCTTTGCCTCGCGAGCTGACGCGTCCCGTGCATGTGGGCGGCGTGCAGATCGGTGGCGGCGCTCCGGTGGTGGTCCAATCCATGACCTGCACCGATACCGCTGATGCCCAGGCAACGCTTGCGCAAGTGCGTGCTTTGGCGCAGGCTGGCTGCGATATCGTGCGTGTGAGCGTGCCCACCGAGGCCGCGCTTGAGGGTTTCCGCACCATCTGTGCCGAGTCTCCTGTGCCGATTGTCGCCGATATCCACTTTAACCATAAGCTCGCCATTGGTGCCGTTGAGGCTGGTGCTGCCAAGCTGCGCATCAATCCCGGCAATATCGGTGATTGGGCCAAGGTTGACGCGGTGATCGATGCTGCGGGTGCTGCTGGCTGTGCGATTCGTATCGGCGTCAATGCCGGTTCGCTTGAGCAGGATATCGCCGAGCGCGACGACCTCACGCAGCCCGAAAAGCTCGTGATGTCGAGCGAGCGTTTCGTCAAGCATTTTGAAGACCGCGGCTTTACGAACATTGTGCTTTCGGCTAAGGCCCATAGCGTGCAAACGACGCTCGACACCTACCGTGCCCTCTCGCGCGAAATCCCCCATGTTCCGCTTCATTTGGGCGTGACGGAGGCCGGAACCAAGCTCCAGGGCACCATTAAGAGCTCTGTGGGCCTGGGTATTCTGCTTTCCGAGGGTATCGGTGACACCATGCGCGTCTCGCTCACGGCCGATCCGGTTGAGGAGCCGCCGGTTGCCTGGGGCATTTTGCAGTCGCTGGGCCTGCGTCGCCGCGGTCCCGAGATTGTTTCGTGCCCCACGTGTGCCCGCTGTCAGGTTAACCTGATTCCTATCGCCGAGGAAGTAACCGAGCGGCTTAAGAACTATTCCGCGCCGCTTTCGATTGCCGTCATGGGATGTGCCGTTAATGGCCCCGGTGAGGCTTCTGATGCCGACCTGGGCGTTGCCTGTGGACGTGGTCAGGCCCTGCTCTTTTCGCATGGCCAGATCATTGGTAAAGTAGCTGAGGACCAAATTGTCGACGCGCTTATGGCCGAGGTCGACAAGCTTATTGAGGAGAAATAAATGACCCGAGCAATGTATATGTCAAAGCTCTATGCGCCGACGCTCAAAGAGGATCCGGCCGACGCCGAGCTCGCAAGCCATCGTCTACTGCTTCGTGCCGGTATGATCCGCAAGGAGGCCGCCGGTCTCTATTCCTATCTGCCGCTCGCTTGGCGCTCGATTCGTAAGATCGAGAACATCGTGCGCGACGAGATGGACGCCGCCGGCGCCCAGGAGCTCATGATGCCCATTATGGTCGATGCCGAGCTGTGGCGTGAGTCCGGCCGCATCGATGCCTATGGCAAGGAGCTCGTGCGCTTTGACGACCGTCATGGTCGCGAGTTTGTGCTGGGCCCCACGCACGAGGAGACCGTCACGGCCCTGGTGCGCAACGAGCTGCGCTCCTACAAGGAGCTGCCCCAGAACCTCTACCAAATTC
>USTC01000124.1 GCA_900557505.1 uncultured Collinsella sp. | reverse complement strand
TGGGGCTTGCCGGCAGCCAGGTGACGAGCGCCAGGCCCAGCACGGTGAGAGCGCACAGCGCGGGCGCGGCGTGGTCACGCGGGCTCGGCAGGCGCGGGGAGCGCAGCATGTGGATCACGAGCGTCTGCGACCACATGGACTCGACAAACCAGCCGCTCTGGAAGATCGCCGCAAAGGCCGCCATGCCCGTGACGTTGCCCGCGGCGGCAAGCTCGGGCCAGCCTGCGTCCACGGCGGCGGGGCACACGACAAAGAAGAGCGCGGCGAAGGTCACGATGTCAAATAGCGAGCTCACGGGGCCCAGCTCGAGCATAAAGCCCTTGATGGACGCGGCGTCCCAGGCACGCGGGCGGGCAGTCCAGGCGTCATCGACGGTGTCCCACGGCAGCGCGATGCACACGATCTCGTAGACCAGCGACAGCAGTATCAGCTGCAGGGCGCTCATGGGCAAAAACGGCAAGAACAGGCTCGCGACGGTCACGGACAGCACATTGCCAAAGTTGGAGCTCACCGTGGTCTTGAGGTACTTGAGCAGGTTGCCGTAGGTGCGGCGGCCTTCGATGATGCCGCGCTCGAGCACGCCCAGGTCCTTCTGAAGCAAGATGATATCGGCGGATTCCTTGGCAATGTCGACGGCCGAATCGACCGAGATGCCGCAATCGCTCGCACGCATGGCGGCGGCGTCGTTGATGCCGTCGCCCATAAAGCCCACGGTGTGGCCGAGCAGCTCGCGCATGACGCGCACCAGGCGCGCCTTCTGCAGCGGCGAGAGCTTGGCGAAGAGGTGGGTTTTCTCGGCGCGCTCGGCAAGCTCGGTGTCGTCGAGTGCATCGATCTCGGAGCCCAGCAAGACGTTGCTCGCGTCGATGCCAATCTGCTCGCAGACGGTGGCAGCGACGCGGTCGTTGTCGCCGGTCAGGACCTTGACCGCCACGCCTTTGGCCTCGAGCGTGGCGACGGCGCCCGCGGCACTTGCTTTGGGCGGATCGAGGAAGGCCAAAAAGCCCATCAGCACCATGTCGCACTCGTCGGCGATGCCAAACTCGCCCACGCAGCGCGGATCGGTCTTCTGCGCCACGGCAATCACGCGCAGGCCCTCGGCGTTAAGATTGGCGACCTGCTTGCGAATCTGGGCGAGCTTGTCTTCGGCGAGCGGCCGGGCGATACCGTTGACCTCGACAAAAGAGCAGATCTCGAGCATTTCCTCGGCAGCTCCCTTGGTAACCATCTGGGTTTTGCCTTGGGCGTCGGAGACAACTACGCTCAGGCGACGGCGCGAGAAATCGAAGGGAACCTCGTCGACCTTGGTGTAGCGGTCGCGCAGGCTCTGGCCCAGCATGGAATCGGGTGCGACGGTCGAGGGTGTCACATCGGCACGGTCGATTACGGCCAGGTCGATAAGATTTTTGAGGCCGGTCTGGAAGAAGCTGTTCAAAAACGCATGGCGCAGCACGCGCGCGTCCTCGTTGCCATCGGTGTTGAGGTAGCGCTCGAGCACGATGTGATTTTCGGTGAGGGTGCCGGTCTTGTCGCAGCACAGGACGTCCATGGCACCCAGGTTTTGAATCGCCGGCAGCTCCTTGACGATAACCTGGCGACGGGCGAGGTCCTTGGCGCCCTGTGACAGACTCGTGGTCACGATGACGGGAAGCATCTGCGGCGTGATGCCCACGGCCACGCTCGTGGCGAACAGCAGCGCGTCGATGACGTTGCCCTTGGTGGCGGCGTTGATGGCAAAGACGGCCGGCGCCATAACGAGCATGAGGCGTACGAGCAACATGGAGACGCTCGAGACGCCGCGGTCAAACGCGTTCTTTTCGCCGCGCCCGTTGAGTATCTTGGCGATGCCGCCCAGGTAGGTGTCCGAGCCGGTGGCAACGACAAGTGCCATGGCGGTGCCGTTTTGCACGGAGGTGCCGGTAAAGACGATGTTCTTGCAGGCAGAGAGTGGCAGCGCGGAGCCGTCGGCGCCCTCGACGACGGTGACGGCAGCGGTCTTCTCGACTGCCTCGCTCTCGCCGGTGAGTGCGGACTCGATGACAAACAGGTCGCGCGCGGTGATGACGCGGGCATCTGCCGGCACCATATCGCCGGCAGAGAGACGGATCACATCGCCGGGGACGAGCTCGTCGAAGGGGATCTCGATGCGCTCGCCGTCGCGCAGGGCGGTGCAGGTGTTGGAGACCAGGTCCTTAAGGGCCTCGGCCGCATTGCCGCTGCGGGCTTCCTGGATAAACTTCATGCCGCCCGATACCAGCAGCATGATGCCGATGACGATGACCGTGGAGGGGTCGCGCTGCGGCTCGGGCACGGCGAACACGTCGATATAGAGCGAGACCAGCGCGAGCGCGGCGAGGATGCCGGCGAAGGGATCGATGAAGGCGTCGGCGATGCGACGGGCGAGCGTCTTGGTCGGTGCCTCGATGGTGTTGGGGCCGGAGGTGTCCAGGCGCTCGGTTGCCTGCTCGGCGGTGAGGCCGCTTGCCGTGGCTTCGAGCAGTACGAGGGCGTCCTCGGCGCTATGGGTGGCGGCGAATATGGTGTTCTTGGACAGGCCGGTGTGAGCGGCAGGGCGCGCCGTGCGGCGGCGCTTGGAGATAGCTTCGAGTACCGTGGCGGTTTTGAGCATCAGCATAGGGTCCTCCTTGTTGAAGGGAGTTAGCGTACGTGTCGTATTGAGTTGCAAAAAACCTAGATGTCGCTCACGTCAAGCTCACGAACCACCACAAAGGGGGCAGGCGCCTTTGTGGGGGGGTTGACGATCTGTCGGTGGCGTTTATGCGTGTGCGGAGTCCTCGCGGCGTGCCGAGGGCGACATGCAGGTTTTTCGACTAGGACTGCCTTCCATGGCACACCTCCTAAAGGCTGAGCGCAGCGCGCTTTGGGTATCTCGTACCCCTTTTTAATCCGCCCGTATTCTTGATGAGGGGGTTTGACATGTCAACCCCATTGTTCGGAAAACCATTCCCTCTGACAAAGCCTTTACAGAATGCCGTGGCCCCAAAGCGCGCCCGCATCGACGCTTCGCCTGCGCTAAACTGGAAGGCACGTACGCGATTACGAGAGGAGCCCGCATGGAGGCTTACAAGCAAGAGTTCATCAAGTTTATGGTCGAGTCCGACGTCCTTAAGTTCGGCAGCTTTACGCTCAAGAGCGGCCGTCAGTCCCCGTTCTTTATGAACGCCGGTGCTTACGTGACGGGCTATCAGCTCAAGAAGCTGGGCGAGTATTACGCCCAGGCCATCCACGATAACTTTGGCGACGACTTTGATGTGCTGTTTGGACCGGCCTACAAGGGTATTCCGCTGGCCGTCGTGACCGCAATTGCCTACCACGAGCTGTACGGCAAGGAGGTCAAGTACTGCTGCGACCGCAAGGAGGCCAAGGACCACGGTGCCGATAAGGGCAACCTGTTGGGTTATGAGCCCAAGGACGGCGACCGCGTGGTCATGGTCGAGGACGTCACCACCAGCGGCAAGTCCATCGACGAGACCTATCCCAAGGTCAAGGCTGCTGCCGATGTTGAGATCAAGGGCCTCATCGTGTCCCTCAACCGCATGGAGGTCGGCAAGGGCGGCGTGACCACCGCGCAGAAGGAGATCGAGGCAAAGTACGGTTTCCCCGTCGCGAGCATCGTCTCCATGGCCGAGGTCGTCGAGACCCTCTACAACCACGAGATCGACGGCAAGGTTGTCATCGACGACGAGCTCAAGACCGCCATCGACGCCTACTACGAGCAGTGGGGCGCCAAGGAGTAGGGAATCTGCGGTTGCAACTTCCCTAAATCGGAGCGTTGTCGTACAATGGGCCGACGCGGAACGGCATCGATGGGGAGGGTCGGCCGTTCACGCGCTCGTCGCCGGTGTGGCTCAACGGTAGAGCAACTGATTTGTAATCAGTGGGTTGCGGGTTCGATTCCTGTCACCGGCTCCATGTTTTACCAGGTCAGAGGTTTATAGCCTCTGGCCTTTTCTCTTTTTTGGACACTGAAGATACTGTTTGGTATCCAACGGTGCCCAGGCTGGTGGCCGGTCGTCTCCAGATGTTTTTCCGATTCTGCCTTCGAAATGCCACTTTGGCCTAGAAATGGTTGATGGACAAGAGACGGTTTGTACATTTCGGGGCTGAAATGGCAGAAAAGTGCCAGTTGAAGATAGAAATGTACAAGACGTGGAAAATGGGGCGCACATTTCGGGGTCGAAGTGGCATTTACCTGGCAGAATCTGGCGTCCGGGCCATCCACGAAGTTCGTGCGCTCTGCTATCATGGCTCGGGAACGTTTGAGAAAGGAAGCGCGCGAGTTTATGGCAACGTACATCGCCCATTATCAGTCGCCGAAGGGTTCCTACGAGAGGGAGCGCGGGCTGTTCGAGTTCGAGAGCGACGCGCGGGCCGGCACCAAGGCCAACGCCCACGACGCGCGCATGAAGATGCTAGAGCTGTTCGGCGCGAGCGCGGTGTCGTGGACCATCGAGAAGGTGGAGCGCGCCGGCGCCGCTCCCGCCGAGAAGCGGGAGAAGACCACCGACGGCCAGCTGGCGCTGGACTTCCGCCCTCCCAAGCCCGAGCGCAAGCGCAAGCATTCGAAAGGATATTGGTGATATGAAGAAGAAGCACCTGAAATTTCTGAAGCAGCTGGTGGAGACTCTCATTCCAGTTCGGACTTTATCCTCGATTTCGCCTGCGCACTCCCCGGAATGCC
>USTC01000123.1 GCA_900557505.1 uncultured Collinsella sp. | reverse complement strand
GAAATGGGCTAGCAGTCGATGACGTGCAGGTCGTGCGGGGTCTTGGTGAAGGGCTCGTAGCCGTTCTCGGTGACCACGCCGTAGTCCTCCAGGCGCACGCCGCCCACACCGGGCAGGTAGACGCCGGGCTCCATGGTAATAACCGAGCCGACCTCAATGATGTTCTTGCTACGGTTGAAGTTGGGCAGCTCATGGATGTCGATGCCCACGCCGTGGCCCAGGCCATGGTTGTAGTAATCGCCATAGCCGGCATCGCCGATGATCTTCTTGGAAAGCTTGAAAATGTCGTTGCCCTCGACGCCCGGATGGATGGCGGCGACGCACTCCTCGTGCGTACGGCGCACGAGCGCGTACAGGTCGAGCTGCTCCTGGGTAGGCTCGCCCATCACGACGGTGCGCGTCATGTCGGAACGATAATCGCAGTAGCCCGCGCCGTAATCCATGAGAACGAAATCGCCCTTCTCGATGACACGGTCGCTCGGGACGGCATGCGGGTTGGCGGTGTTGGGACCGCTCGCCACGATGGAGCCGAAGGCAAGGCTGTCGGCGCCGTTGGCGAACATAAAGTTCTCGAGCTCGTTGCGAACCTGCTTCTCGGTCATACCGGGCTTAATATAGCCGAGCATGTGCTGGAAGGCGGCGTCGGTGATCGACTGTGCGTGGCGCATGAGCTCGATCTCCTCGGCATCCTTGATGGCGCGCATCTTGCGGATGTCGTCGTGCATCAACGGCAACATGCAGGCGACGGAGCGATCCTCCAGACCACGCTGGATACCCTGGTAGAAGTTAATCTGCATGTCGTCCTCGACGGCGCAGACACGGCACTTGTTAGCCGCGATCTTGCCGGCGACCCAACCGGGGATGGTGCCCTCGTCCATGTCGTAGACCCAGGGGCTGCCGGCGGGCGTGTTCTCCTCAAAGCTGTTGAGATAGCGCGAGTCGGTGTGGAACAGACACTGATCGGCCGTAATAAACGCGGCGTGCGGGAACTCGAAGGTGTAGTCGAAGACGCCCTTCACGCCCGTGAGCCAACGGAGGTTGGCCTCGTCGCGCACGACGATGGCGTCGTAGCCGCGCTCGGCCATCAGGGCACGGACACGCTCGATACGACCGGCAGGACCGGCAGCAAACTCAGACATGCAGATTCCTTTCTTGTTGTCCTCATTAAAGCGGGACGGGCCTCGATCGAAAGGCGGATTCGCACGCGATCCGCAACCGATTGAAAACCCGTCCCTCAAAATGATACGAAAGACGATGGAAGTCAATAAATCTTAGAGAAGTTCTTTGCGAGAAGCCAAGTAGGCATGAGCATGGCGCTCAAGAACCTCGTCCTCGACGCTCGTTAGGCGAATGGCGCCGAGCGCCGCGGGCAGCGGCAACATGCTGCGGTTCGAGCGGACAAACTGCTGTCTGCGGAACTCCTCGATATATGCGGCAGGCTCCAGATCGAAGGCAAGCTCCTCGATACCAAAGTCCTCCAGGCAGTCATCGACCTCAAAAACGTAATCGATATCGAAGTCGCAGGCGTCGTGGGCAAGGCGCGCCTCAAAGCGCATGCCCTCGGACAACAGCTGGTAGGCAGGGACCTGCGAAGCGGCATCGCCCAAGCAGACGCGCAGGGTGCGCTCCCCCGTCTTGCCAAAATCGAGCGCATGGCGGGCGCTCGGGTTCGTGGCCATCAGTACGTCCTTACGGGCAGTCTGAGACCATTGAACGGCATTGACGAGCGCGACCTCCTCGCCCGCGAGAATCTCGGGGACGGTCTCGGTAAACTGATTCCAGCGGGACTTGCTGCTCGAAAGCATGGTGCCAACAAGTACCACATAGCCGAGCTTGAGGTCCTCGGGGTCCGCCTCGCGAACAAGGTCGAGGTCACACACGACCAAGCCCGGTTCGGGACGGAACGAGATGGCGGGAAGCGCATTGGCCGACGAGGCGACGAGCGGCTTCATGGTCGTCGCGACCGTGAGCATGGCATCGAAGGTCGTCGGAAGCAGCGCGCACTCGGTTCGGCCGCACCACTGGTTGGCGCACCAGCTAACAACCGAGCAGGTCGCTGTGTCGCCGACAGCGACAACGAGATCGTCGCAGGTAATGCCGTTAGCCGACAGGGCGCCAAAGACGGTATCGGCATCGGCCAGCGTAGCACCGGCAGGCGAAACATCGAGGACGAGCAGCGACACAGCAAAGCCGGCGTCGACGAGCGCATGCTCAACAACCTCGCCAAAGCGCTCAGATGTGGCGTCGTTCCAAACCACCATCGCGCGCTTAGGCTTGCCCACAGCCGAGGAAAACATGCGCGACAGCTCATCGAACGCGCCCAATCCGACGCGGACATCGACACTGCGGTTTTGGAAATTGATCAGTTGACGGCGAATCATAGCAGTCCACGCTCCAAAAGCATCTCGGCACAAAGGTAGGAAACGTCCTCGAAGGACTTGTTGCGAATATCAAGGGTAAGGTCGGCGGCTTGGCGATACAGCGGACGGCGATGCTCAAACAGGCGCGCGGCATGCTCGGGCGAACGGAAATCGGGGCGCGTGTCGGACCGACGAATCTGGCGAATCGAATCCTCAAAGTCGCCCTCGAGGTACACGCACGTACCCATTTCGTGCATCAGCTCAATATTCACCGGCGTCTCGACAATGCCGCCCCCGCACGAAACCAACAGGCTGCGCTCGCTTTGGAGCGAACGGAGCGCCGAGGTCTCGAGCTCACGAAAACGATCCTCGCCCTCGGTCTCAAAAATCTCGGTTACCGACTTACCGCAACGGCGCACGACCAGTCGGTCGGTATCGATAAAACGCCGCTTGAACATAGTGCCGACGTTGCGCGCGAGCGTCGATTTGCCCGCGCCCAAAAAGCCGATAAAGAAGATATGGTCGCAGCCGTGTTTGGTGTGCTGGGACATGACGAGACCTATTCCTCGCAGTGAAGGTCGCGCAGGGCCCGGCGCTCAAAGATACGGAAGATCTGCGTATACCACAGGTCCTGCGTCGCCTGCGGCTTTACCAGGATGGTATCGACGCCGGCGAAGTTGCCGCTCCACACGTCAGTGTAGAGCTGATCACCCATCAGCACCGCCTCGTCGGCCGTGGCGCCGAGGCGCTTAAGACCCGCCTTGAGGGCAAACGGCGCCGGCTTCATGGCGTGGCTAATGGCCTCGAGTCCCAGCTCGCGTGCAGAGCTCATGACCTGGTCGCGATGCCAGTTGTTGGACACCATGCACAGCTTAAAACCTTTGGCGCGGGCGGCGTCGAGCCAAGCGGAAACCGCGGCGGGAACCTGCTCGGTGTCGCGCGGCACCAAGGTGTTATCGCGATCGAGCAGAATGGCGCGTTTGCCGTCGGCCCACAGGGTATTAAGGTCGATGCGATCGACCGAGGCAACGTAACGTTTGGGGCTAAAAATCCTCATGCTAATTCCAAGACTGTTGATGCTCTTCGTAGGTTTGCGAGAAGTACTCCTCGTCCTGCGTAATGTAGAAATACAGGTCATCAGAGTCGGTCGGCTCAAGCGTGGCCTTGAGTGCCTCGAGCGACGGAGAGCAGATGGGCGTGGGCGGCAGGCCCTCATGCTTATAGGTGTTATACGGACTATCGCTCTGCAGGTCGTCGGCGGTAACCTCGCCACCGGTGACATACATCATGGTCGCATCGCTGTTGAGATAGCGCAGGCCATCGAGCTTGCCGGCAAGGCGGTTGTAGAAGACCGAGGCCACGTGCGCGCGCTGGTCGGCGTTGAGGCCCTCGCGCTCAACGATAGAGGCCAAGTTGACGATGTCGTAGTCGGACATCTCCACGCCATAGCGTTCCTTGATCTTGGCTTCGCAGCTCGCAAAGTCAAGCGACTTGTACTCGGTCTTAAACTGATCGAGCATAGCGCGAATCACGCCATCGGCCGTCGGCGAATCACCCAACGAATAGGTCTTGGGGAACAAGAAACCCTCGAGCGAGTCGTTAGCGGCGCCCTTAAGGAAGCTATAGTCGTCCACGTAGTTGGAGGCCTTGGCCTGGTTGAGGAAGTCTTCCTTAGAGATGCTGTCGTAGGCCTGGGCCACACGGTCGGCGACTTGATCGACCGTCAGGCCCTCAGGGATAGTCAGCGCATTGGAGCCCGCGTTGGGGCCTTCCATGAGCTGCTGAACGACCTTGGTCGCGTCCATGAGCGTGGTGAACGAGTAGGTGCCGGGCTTGAGCGACATATCCGCGTTGAGCTTTTTGACCGCCGCATAGTAATCCTTGGGATTTTCTACGATATGGTTCTCGGAGAGAATCGAAGCGATGCTGTCACCCGAGGCACCATCGGGAATCGTGATAGTAACCTGCTGGCCTGCAACGACTTTCGCACCCTCACCGCCAAAGAAGCCCTTGACGGCTGGCACGACAAAGAAAACGATCGCGACAAGCGCAAGCACGGCAACAACGCCACCGATAATCATAGGCACCGGGGAGCTTTTCTTTTGAGCACCGCGACGAGCATGCGTGTTGTAGCTCGAGCGGGTCGCCGGAGCAACGCCATGCGAACCGCGAGCGTGATGCGAATGCGATTGAGGGGCCTGAGTTCGCTGGGTAGGTGTCTGCTGCTTAAAGCGGGTGCCGCCTGCAGGCTGCGCCGTACGAGCAGTGGGCTGCTGAGACGCGTGAGAAGCCGAATGCTGAACCGAACGAGCAGAAGGCTGCTGACCCGTCCGTTGAACAGGTTGGGCCGAACGAGAGAAGGACTGCGCCGGGCGCGCGGCAGGCTGAGCTGCGCGCTGCGTCGGCTGTGCCGG
>USTC01000122.1 GCA_900557505.1 uncultured Collinsella sp. | reverse complement strand
CCCCCAACCGTTAACTCATGCAAGTTAACGTATTTTACTCGTCAAGTGTTTCGATACGGGGCTTGATGATGCCATATCCACCATTCTTACGGTGATACACCACATTGATGAGGCCAGTCGTCGCGTTCTCGAACACGTAGAAGTCGTGGCCCAGCAGATCGGTCTGCACCAGCGCCTGCTCCTCAGTCATCGGGGTGACATCGATGACCTTCTCGCGGACGAGCAGGTCGTCCTCCTCCTCGGGCAGCAGCAGGTCGGCCAGATCCTCGACGCGCTCGACCGGCGCGACATCCGCGGCGCTGGCACCGCCCTGGCGGTTGTCCACGACCTTGGTCTTGAACTTGCGCAGCTGGCGGGTGACCTTATCGGCGGAGAGGTCGATGGCGGCGTACATATCCGCACCGTGCTCGGCAACGCGAATCACCGAACCGCGGGCACGAACCGTAACCTCGACGATTGCCGGGTTGGGGTTCGAGGGGTTCTTCTCATAGCGAAGTACAACGTCGACCGTCATGGGCTCGATATCGAAAACCTTGAGCGCCTCGCCGATCTTCTCATCCACATGCGCACGCAGAGCATCGGTTACCGTCGTCTTGCGTCCAGAAACCTTGATATCCATACGTGGCTCCAATCTGCCTCGGGGACTTACTGTACTGGCTATGTACCCATTGCCGTGCATTTAATCACGCGGATTCCTAAAGACCCGAATAACGATTGCTTGGTACCGCATACCGAAGTCTCGCACTTTTCTGTGGCAAAGTGCGCTATAGGAGGGCGACGGCGACTTAAGTTTTGCACCTAAAAAACGTCTTTGACCTGCTGGTTTTATGGAAACAAAAAAGCCGGGCTCCCCTGTTGGGAAAGCCCGGCAATGCGTGTTGAAACCGTGAAGAGCCCTCTCTCCTAGCGCATGGGAGATGCCACCCCTAGCAATAACTAGCTATTGAGCTTGTTAATGTCGTCGTCGGTGATAGTGCCCTCCTGGCTGGACGATTTATCCTCGGAGGTTGCGTCCTCGCTGCTCGAATCGGAGGATGCGGACTCGCTGGATCCGGTGTCGGTCGACTGCACGTCGGCGCCCGAGACCGTCTTGGTGGTGAGGTCATAGGGCATCGTGCCGTACCAGACGGAGTGGACCGCCTCGAGCGTGCCGTCGACCGTGATACCGTCGAGGGCATCGCTCACGGCACGGCATAGCTCATCGTTGGCCGCGAGGCCCGCGACGCCGAGCGTCGAGGGTGTCTCGAGCGCGCCGACGTAAGAGATCTGGCTCATCAGGCGCGCAAGGTGGCCGCCGGCCGTGGAATCGCAAATCACGTAGTCGATCTCGCCGGACTCGAGCGCCTCAAAGCACTCGTTGATGTTGGAGAAGGTCTTTTGGTTGGCGGTGATGCTTTGCTTGGCAAGCGCCTCCTGCGAGGCCGAGGAGGTCTGAACGCCCAGGGTAGCGGTGTTAAGCGTTTCGGTGGAAACGCTCAGCGACTCGCCGTCGCTCGTCTTTCCGAACACTGCCGCAGCGTCGTACAGGCAAGTACCAAGCGTGCTGATGTCACCATCCGTGGAATTGATGTCGCCAATGAAGATGTCGGCCTTTTTGTCGCCAAGCGCGGAATCGGCAGAAGACGCATCGACGAAGGCAACCTTAAGGCCCATACGGCTTGCAAGGGCGCGGGCAGCATCGACCGCGTAGCCCGTGAGGTTACCATCGGCGCCCTGCATGGCCTGCGGTGCATCGGAGGTATCGAGGGCAACCGTCAGGGTACCGGGAGTGACCAGGGCGTCGTCCGACACCGTAGGGGTAACGGTCTCGCGCTCGATCTGGTCAATCGTGGGTGTCGTGAACGTGGACAGTGGATTGAACGCGCATCCGCTCAAGCCCAATACGGCAATGACCGCCGCAGTCCCAGCACCTAACCGAGCCGCGTGCATCAAGCTGCCCCTCACCATGTCCACTACCCTGCCTTCTGTGTCGTATACAATCCGTGCGTTGCGCGGAATAACGGGTTGTTCCCACCAGCTGACCTGGTATTTGACCCCACACTTGCGCACCGGGGTGTTTGCTCGGGAGGCCGTAGCCACCTTCACGACTGGCCCGCTCGTCCGCGAGGCGGTATTGCCCCAAAGAAAGTAGAACGGACGGTGCGGCTTACATCTAGGACGCGCCATGATCGCGCCGCGCGCACGCGGTCGCTTACGTGGATCCCTTTGACCGCGTCTGTCTTGGACTAGGATGGACATTTCGTCCGTCCGCAACCACAGCCTGGCAGGAACGTAGCGCATTATAGCTAAGTTCAAGCTAAAGTTTAAGGTTAGGGGCGTCATTCGCACCGTGAGCACAGATTTTGCAGGTCGGAGCGGACTATTCGTGCCCCCATGAAGCCCGGAGCTCCCCTACGGGGAGCTCCGGGGCACCCGTCTCAGGGTGCCGTGTGCAAAAAACGGCAAA
Organism: uncultured Collinsella sp.; assembly: GCA_900557505.1. Lineage (GTDB taxonomy): Bacteria > Actinomycetota > Coriobacteriia > Coriobacteriales > Coriobacteriaceae > Collinsella. The sequence goes on along the minus strand of USTC01000122.1, from coordinate 2,351 downwards.
TATGAGTACTGTTACCAATTTAGTAACAGCGTTTTTCAGTCCCACGGGCCCTTTTGAGTTCCGCACAGCCTGCTTGACGCCAAGATATTCCACATTCGTTTATTATCTCTTCAATGAATCCAGATTTTCGGCCCAAGTTTCTTTGTTTTTGCTGCCACTAATCTAGTAACAGTACTCATATTTGCCGTATTTTGCACAGGACATATAAACAGACCCCCTATAAAGCCCTAGTTTTACGCCGGCTTGAGCCCAAAGCACGCTCTGAGCGTATTCAGCAGAGCATCTTGCCTCTTTCGACGAGCCTCTACGCGATTCTGATATCGCTTACCCATACGCTGGTGGATACGCCATGCGAGCGCTTCCATCGCTTCCATGTCGCAGAGCATTTCGTTGTTGACCGTCGCGACCTCGATTCCCATAGTAATCAAGCCCGTGTTGCGTTTTTCATCATGGATACGTCCCCTCCGGGAGGAATGGCCCAGCTCACCGTTGTATTCCAGGTCAAACCGGGCTGTTTCCTGATACGCATCGCAAACTGCATGCGGCATCCCCGAGATTGACTGCGCGCGGTCATCGAACTCGATCTTGTAGTCGGTCTTAAAGGGACCGCAGGCAAATCCACCATAGGAAAACGGAAGCGAAAACATGGCAAGCATGATGCACTCCATGGGTGAGCGCAGGTTTTCCGACAGATAGGGACACAGCCGCCGCAGTTGTTTGGCCGCACTCCCCTTGCATGCCGCGAGGTAATCTGTCAGGCGATCGGGCGTCAACACCGGCTCGACTTCAAAGTAGCCCACGTCTGCCGGTTGGTCCTTGTCCTTTGCAAGTCTATTCGCAACAGGTGAGGTGTAGGGAGGCAGATACTTCCCGCGATCGCTCAGTGAAATCTTGGAACATAGTTCCTGGGCCAGGGCAAACGCCTGGATACAGCCGACCTCGCGGGCAACGGCAACACAAAGGGCCTCGGGAGATAGGCTGTACACCCCCGGTTCCACCTCTAGAATCGAGCCGGCAGGCAATCCGGAACACACGGACCAGCTCACGCCAGGCATGCGGCGGCGCTGCGCCGCAGATCCCACCAGCAAGCACAGATCTTCTTGCGCCTCGCCGCTTTTGGCTCCAATTCGCACCAGGTCGGGAAGATAGATATCTTCGGTCGAAGGAGATGACGTACACAGTACGCGGCGCTCCTCCTCGGGCTCAAGGTCCTTCCAGCCGATGTAGCCCATCTGTCGGCGCTCAGCTCGAATCATGCGCAGCGCCGAGGCGCCGGTCAGAATTATGGAAGCCGCTAGCTGCTCTTTTGTCGGTTTGTTGCACTGCTTGATTGTTACTGCCACATGGATCACCCCTACCAAACGCGTGCGATAGCGAGGCCATCAACGGCCGCGGCACCGGCGCGCTTGAGTTCCGCCGAAGCCGCTGCCATCGTCGCGCCCGTGGTGATAACGTCGTCGATAAGCAGCAGGCGGCGGCCCCGCACGTCCTCAACGGTCTCGTACACGCCTCGGGCGCGTTCACGGCGTTCTTCACGACCGAGTTCACGCTGGTCGCCATGGCCGTACTTAACGAGGGCGTCGAGCAGCGGAACACCAGACAGCTCGCAAAATGGGCGCGCGATGGCTTCCATATGATCGAAACCGCGTCGCCGAAACGCCGCCGCCGTCGCGGGCACAAACACCACGGCATCGGCGCCGGACAACACACCGCCGTAGCGTTCGGGTGCCGCGACCTTGGCATGTAAGGCGGTGTCGTATAGCAGCTCTGCCAGATACGGCGCCAGACGTCGCTCGCCCGCGTCTTTGTACGCTTTAATGATCCGCGGCAGCGGATGCGTGTAAACGGCACATGCCAGGCACCGGTCGAGCGCTTCGGCCATCGCCGAAGACGCACCCTCGACCGAGCACTCGGTGCACAGCAAGTCTCCAAACGGGGCTCCGCATCGGGTGCAGCTATAACGTGGGTCAATGAGCGCGAGCGCGGCCAGGCAGTCTTGGCAAATAAGCGCGCCGGCGCGCTCGCAGCCAGCACATCGCGTGGGCGACAACGCCTCAAGCGCCTCGTGCGCCGCCTGCTCGGCAAACGGTAACAATTCGTCCGCAAACGGTAGGATGCCAGCACCTTGCAGGCATCCCAACACATCCAAATGTCTCTTCACGACACAACCCTCCCTACGCTCGGTCGCAGGGAGGGTTGTTGATTCAGCGTCATGGTACCCCGACGCGTTTGGGGTCAGGCAGGTTAAATCCGTTTGCGGGCACTATTCGCCGGTGGGCGGTTGCGGTGCGGACGAGTTTTGGGTCGAGCCCTCGCCACCATCTTGACGCGGCTTGCGGGAACGACGACGG
>USTC01000121.1 GCA_900557505.1 uncultured Collinsella sp. | reverse complement strand
GGCGCGACCAGAAGGTCAGCGCCCTTTCGTTTCACGTCACCTTGTCTCAAATGCGGCCCGCTCGCTGTCGTTGCCAAAACATCGGCGCTTCCGTTGTTGGCACTTGGGGACGTTCCTTTTGTGCCGGCACTTTGGGACACTCCTTGTCATTGGTGCAAAGTAACCTGCCCCCATTGCGCCAAGCGGCGTGTGCCGTTAAGCGGAGAGGCGTATTGTTGACCCATCGTTTGGGCATACAATGGCTATTAGCTTGCTGCGGTGAAGGCCTGTCCGCTCCGCAGCTGTTTTCTACGGTTAAAGGAGTATGTATGTCCGTTGAGGTCATGAGGTCTGTGATCGATGCTGCCGAGGGGCGCGTGCCCGTCGACACGCTGTTTACCAATGCGCAGATTGTCGACGTGTATGGCCAGCGTGTGGCGCCCGGTAGCGTTGCCGTCAAGGACGGTGTGATCGTCGGCGTGCTCTACAACGGTCGCGACGATGCCTCCGGTACCTACGAGGCTGCCGAGGTTATCGACTGCCAGGGTCGCTATCTCGCTCCCGGTTTTATTGACGGGCATCTGCATATCGAGTCTTCGAACATCCGTCCCGCCGAGTATGCTCGCATGGCCGCGACGCGCGGTACTACTACTGCCATTGCCGACAGCCACGAGATTGCCAATGTTGCCGGTCTCGACGGCTTGCGCTTTATGATCGAGGATGGCCGCCGCGCACCCATCTCCATCAAGTACATGATGCCTTCGTGCGTGCCCGCGCTGCCCGACGAGCAGGCCGGTGCCGTTATTTCGGCTGCCGATATGCAGGCGTTTTTTGCCGAGCATCCAGGCGATGTCTTTGGTCTGGGCGAAATGATGAACCTGCCGGGCGTCTTTATGGCCGACCCCGAGACCTGCGCTCGCATCGATGCTGCCAACCAGACGCCGTCCAAGCAGGTTGACGGCCACGCGCCGCTCGTTGCCGGTAAGGACCTCAATGCCTATGCCGCGGCGGGCATTATCGCCGACCACGAGTCGACGATTCCCGAGGAGGCACTCGACAAGCTGTCCCGCGGCATGTATGTGATGCTGCGTGAGGGCACGTGCAGCCACGACCTGGCCAATTTGTCCCCGATGCTGCTGGAGAATCCTGCCCGCGCCCGCCGCTGCTGCTTTGCGACCGACGACCGCGCTCCCTCCGATGCTCTTTCGACCGGCATGATCGACAATGCCTGCCGCGTGGCCATCGAGGCCGGCGTTGACCCGGTGGTCGCCATCTCCATGGCGTCCCTTTCCACGGCTGAGGCGTTTGGGCTAGATCACGGCTGCCGCGACCCGCACGAGCTACGCGGTGCGATTGCCCCGGGCAAACGTGCCGACCTGCTGGTGCTCAATGACCTGACGTTTGCCACGGCTCCGCATCGCGTATATGCCGCCGGTGCTCTGGTGGCGCAGGACGGCACCTTTGTGGGCGAGGTCGCACCCGAGACGGCCGAGGTCGCAGCGCTTGCCGATGAGCTGCGTGCTTCCGTTAAGCTGCCGAAGCTTTCGCTTGACGTGTTCGACTATGCCTTTAAGCCGGGCGAGGCCGTTATCGATGTCATCCCGGGTATGGCTATCACGGGTATGGCCCGCCCCGAGAGCGCCGAGGACTTGCGCCGCATTATGCTGATTGAGCGCCATGGCCGCGGCATGTCGCTGCAGGCCGAGGGCGCCGATGGCGACGGCCCCGCTGGCCTGGGTCTGGTCGGCAAGCATATCGGTCGCGGCTGGGTGCGCGGTTTCACCATTACCGGTGGTGCCATTGCCTCCACGATCGGCCACGACTCGCACAACGTGTGCGTGGTGGGCGACAATGCGGCGGATATGATGGCTGCCGTTGAGGCCGTGGGCCAGGGTGGTCACGTGCTGGTGCGCAACGGCGAGGTCGTGGCGCGCATTCCGCTGGCGCTCGGTGGCCTGATGAGCGAAGGCACGGCCGAGGACGTTGCCGCGCAGCACGACGACTTTATGGTCAAGGCGCGCGCCATGGGTATTGAGCCGCCGCTCGACCCCATCATGGGCATCATCTTCCTGCCCCTGCCGGTGATCCCGACGCTCCGCATCCGCCCCGAGGGCATGTTCGACGTCACAACCTTCACCTACGCCGACTAGTCATCGGAGACGTTCTTAAACGACTAGTCATCGGGGACACTCTTTGGCGGGCCGCCTGACGCCGCGACCGTAGGACCTCTGGCATGTGTGAGCTATTTGCCAGGTCCTTGTAACGTTTACGCCCGCGGAGTCTTATTTGAGCTCCCTTTGGGTACGTTGGAATCGGATACACGTTCGATTCCAACAAGCCCGAAGGGAGCTTTTCTATGTTTAAACTGATTGCATCCGATATGGACGGCACACTGCTTGACGAAAACGGCCAGGTGCCTCCCGAGACCTACGAACTGATTTTGGCGCTACGCGAGCATGGCGTGCATTTTGCCGCATCGTCAGGTCGCCGCTACGATCGCCTGTGCGAGTTCTTTGCGCCCGTTCGCGACAAGATGGACTTTGTCGCCGCTAACGGTGCCCAGGTCTACGCCGACGGCAAAATGGTAGACCGTGAGGTGTATTCGCACCTGGCGATTCGAAAGCTCGCCCAAGCAGTCGCGACGTTTCCCAATCTGCATCTTGCGCTTTTTGACCGAACCAAGTCCTTCCTGCTCGATGACGAGTGCAAGTTCGTGCGTGAGGTCGATAAGGACCTTCCCAATGCCGAGCGTATTTGGGAGCTGCCCGATCCCAGCGTAAATATCATCAAGGCGAGTATCTTTTGCGATGACGGTGTCGTTATGGACAGCGCCTACGTGCTACAGCGCGAACTTGGTCAGCTCTTTACTTTTGCGCCTTCGGGCAACGCGTGGATCGATGCCATGCAGCCCGGTGTGTCGAAGGCCTCGGGCATCGCGCAGCTCGCGGAACACTACGGCATTGGACGCGACGAGGTCATGGCGTTTGGCGACTCGATGAACGACTACGAGATCATTCGCTTTGTCGGCACGGGCTGCGCGATGGAAAACGCGCGCCCCGCGCTCAAAGCGGTTGCCGATCGCGTGGTGGGTTGTAATCGCGACCACGCCGTCCAGCAGGAGCTCCGTCGCGTGCTGGAGAGTCTCTGCTAGACCGGTAGTTGGGGACATTCCTTATGCGCCGGCAGTTGGGGACAGACTTAAGTGAGTGAAACCACTCATTGGGGACAGACTTAAATGAGTGCCGCCAGCGACTAGCCATTTAAGAACGTCCCCAATGACTACCGGGTTGCTGCTGCTAGGCGAGGGCGGCCATGATGGTGCGGGCGACGCCGTCGTGGTCGTTGTCGTATTCGGTGATGGCGTCGGCGGCCTCGCGGTCCTCGGGCTCGGCGTTGATCATGGCCATGCCGTGGCCCGCTGCCTGCAGCATGGGGATGTCGTTGATGTTGTCGCCGAACGCCCAAGCGTCGGCGAGACGCTCGCCCAGGTGCTCGCAGAGCCACGTGAGGGCCGTTCCCTTGGTGGCACCCGCGCCCATGACCTCGATATTCATGGCGTACGAACGCGTGACCTCGATGCTTCCGAGCGTGTCGAGCGCCGCCGCGATGGCGTCGCGATCGGCCGGGTCAGTACATGGCGATGCGTTCGAGCATCTCGACCTCGTCGATCTTGCTGTCGATATCCAAGTCGATCGGCGTTCGTGTGCGCTTGAGCGAAGCCGCGATGTGGGGGTCGCCGCCGCAGAACTCATCCAGGCGCGTGTAGAGCGAGCGGGGGAGGAAGCACTGCCCGTCCGCGAAGATATCGAAGGTGACGTCATGGCCGGCGGCAATGCTATGGACGCGGTGGGCGATGGTGCGGTCGAGCGGTCGGCTCAAAATGCGCGTAGCACGTGAGGTATCGGTGGGCACATCGTCGTCGAGCTGCCAGACGCTGGCGCCATTGGCACAGACGGCATAGTGCACGGCGGGATGGGCGAGGATGGGCTCAAAGACGCCCGACAGTGGACGTCCGGTGCAGGGCACAAATTCAATCCCGCGTCGAGCGAGTTCGTCGAGCATTGCCCAGGTGGCGTCGCTCATCTGCTTATCACTCGTCAGCAGCGTTCCGTCCATATCGGAAAACACAATCATTTGATGCAGCCCTTTCTACTGGCATAAAAAGCGTGGCCGAAGGCGGCGATGCCCTGGCCACGCTCGAGTTCTATAACGGTCCGCGTCCTAGCGGTCGGCGAGTGGCTTGTACTCCAGCGGCTCGATCACCGGGCGGTAGGCGGGGCGGATGATGCGGTGCGCGCAGAAGAGCTCTTCCATGCGGTGCGCCGACCAGCCGGCCATGCGGGCGACGGCGAATAGCGGCGTAAAGAGCGTCTCGGGCACGCCGAGCATCTTGTAGATAAAGCCCGTGTACAGGTCAATATTGGCGCAGATGGGCTTGGTCATGCCATGGTCGCGCATGACCTGGGGCGCCAGGCGCTCGATGCGCTCGATGAGTGCGAACTCTTCGCCCAAGTCCTTCTTGGCTGCCAGTGAGCGCGCGTAACGGCGGCAGACCTCGGCGCGCGGGTCGCTGAGCGTATAGACGGCGTGGCCCATGCCGTAGATGAGGCCGGTGCCGTCGAAGGCCTGCTTGTCGAGGATCTTGCCCAGGTAGGCCGCGACCTCGTCCTCGTCCTCCCAGTTGGAAACATGCGCGCGGATGTCCTCGTGCATAGACACGACCTTGGCATTGGCACCGCCGTGGCGCGGGCCCTTGAGCGAGCCGATAGCCGCGGCGTAGGCGGAATACGGGTCGGTGGACGAAGACGACAGCACACGGCAAGCGAAGGTGGAGTTG
>USTC01000120.1 GCA_900557505.1 uncultured Collinsella sp. | reverse complement strand
CTGCGCAAGACGAAGGCCACATTAAGTGGCCTTCTTTGCGTGCGGAACTCGCGATGAACTTCGTGCCCCGCCGTCCGGGAGGACGCCTCTTTATTGATGGGAGGCCTGATAGGTCGATGGTTCCGTGCCCGGATGCGTCCAAAGTGGGACGGGCTTTCCGGATGGGCAGGCTTTCGAAAAATGCGTCCCGGAATTTGCCTTTGGAATGGGACGTAGTTTCCCGTTGAGGTGCTTTGCGGAAAGTGCATCCCACTCTGGGCGGTCGAAGTGGGACGCAATTTCCCAAAGGCGCTCCAACGGGAAATTGCGTCCCATTATTCGGTCAAGAAACGGGATGCATTTTCCCAATGAGAGCAAAACCGGAAAATGCATCCCATAATCAGCCCTCAAAGTGGGACGCCGTTTCCCAATGAGGCTCAAGCAGAAAATACATCCCAGAAATGGCCTTTGAGCTGGGATAAGATTTCCGCGGCATCTCGGATTCTCAAAAATGAGACACGCCGTTGGCGAAAATGAGACACGTGATATCGGGCATCGGATGTATCATTTGCAAAAATGAGTCCACTCCACTCGAATAAAGCGAGGTCCCTCATGTACGTTCCACACCCCCGTATCCGTAGGCTGTCGAAAATCCCGCTTGTTGGGACGGCGGCGCTTGCTGCGTTGATCGCCACGAGCGTCGCCTGCTTCACGGCCACGCCCCAGGTTGCCCAGGCGGCAGACGCGCCCGCAATCACCGATATGACCGAGCAGGATTATCAAGCCCTGGGTCTGGGCACGAGCGAGGACATTCCGGCCGATACCGTTGGCCCCTATTCCACTGATACCCCCACGACGTTTGCCACGCGCAGCGAGGTCTATATGGCAGCTAACGGTAGCCATGGCAATCGCTACACTCTGCGCGACAAGCTCGAGAACGTCGAGCGCGGTGACATTGGCGGCAGCAGCAAACTCACCGATGGCTATGGAAGTGTGTGGGGCGCCGCAAAGTTCTGGCAAAACGTCAACAACTTCGATACGAACAGCGATCTCTACAAGCATAGCGACTACGGTGGCGGCACCTGGTCGTACCTAAGCAACAATGAGTCCTCAACAGTACTCGCCAACGACAACAACGGTTTCTCGGGCATTCACGCCACGAGTGTTGAGTTCTGCAGCGACGCCAGCACGGGCAAAAAGAGCCGCGTTGCCGAGCTCCGTGCCTACGGCGACAGTTCCTCCACGACGATTGACGGCAAGTCATACGCCGGAAAGGTTGAGCTGGTCCTCTACTCGTTTAGCAACGGGCGTACGCGCACTCTCGACACACACCTGCCGGTGACGGTCAACACTAATATGATGTACGAAGGCCGTTTTAAGTACCTGGATGCCGGTTACCTGCAAGAGCACGACGCCGTCTTTGATGTCGAGGCGGGCGATGTCGATGGCGACGGCGTCGACGAGCTTTTTGTCTACGCGGGCTGCTATGTCGACGAGAACGGCGTGCGCAAGGCTGTAGTCGACATGTATGACTTGGAGGGCGGCAACTGGAAGCAAAGCGTCGTCAAGATCGATGCCGGTAACGCCGCGGACTACACCACGCACAACAAGGGCGGGAACGACTCCTGGACGCAGCTTCAGTCAGCTCCTGTCGTTTCGCTAGCGGCCGGCGACCTCGATCGCGATTTTTGCGATGACCTCGCCATCGTGGTCTCGGCACCCTACGGCAAGAAGAATATTGATAAGTCGACGCATTGCGAGCTGTTTTCGTGGGATGCATCCAAGGGTGCGCTCGTCCATGTCGATGCTCTGGGCGACGCGGGCGCAATCTCCCTCTCCGCGAACGGCAAGACCATGGTCGCTGCGAATGCGACGTTCGGCACGTTTGCCGCCTACGATGAAGAGGAAAAGAAGACGGGTGAAACCGTCACGGGCCTTATTCTTGCGGGCTATGACTGGCAACGCAGCGCTTTTGATTACGGCGCTTCTGACGGCAGCAAGGGGCTGTACGGCGCGCTGTACCGCTACGCGTATTTTGACTCGGAGTCTGGCGAGTTCAAACTTTCCGATTGCAAGGAATACAGAGACGGGCTCCTCGCCTCCTATGGGCTGATGCATGTGCCCAACAGCGCATGGAAGGATAGCGCTCAGGATAAGCGCTATCCGTGCACCTTGGCGCCTATTGCCCTTGCCACTGCCAACCTTGACGGTCTGTCTGAGCAGCCGGCGGTCGACGAGGTGCTCGTGGGCGGCGATGTGTTCCGCGACTTTGCCTGCAACACGGCGCAGAGCGGGGCTCAGGGCTTGGGTTCCATGGTCGGAACCATGAGCATGAGCGGCCAGCAATACAACAGTAGCAACAAGCATGACCACAAGGGTATCGAGCAGGTGTGGATCAGCGACGTTAAGGCGGGCAGCGTCTCGGGTTCGGACCGCTATAACGAGAGCTTTATCGCCGTAGTGGGCAAGCACCGCGACGAGGACCTGCGCAAGAACGATGACTACTATTGGATGACCGCCTCGCATTTTTCGCTCGACGAGAACGGAAAGGTACGCCGCGGCGAGGAGCAGGTGATTAGCGAGAGCAACCGTCGCGGCACTACCTACGGCACATTTATCTCGCTCGCGCTGCCCGATGTCGACAACGACAGCGTCAAGATTACGTACAAGGACCGCTACAAGGTCTATACCAACCCGCGCGTGCTTGCCGTGCTGCAGGATGCGCCCTATGTTGAGGATCTGGAGCAGGCATACGGCTATCTGGTGTTGGGCGGCACGTCATACGGCGAGGGAAAGGGCACGGGGACATCCCAGGGCTATACCATTGGCGCCGAGTTGGGCGTTGCCGTCGAGGTGCAGACCGGTCCGCCCCTGGTCGCGATTAATGCTTCAGTCGATTTTGCCGCCGAGGGATGCTATGACTACCGGAGCGAGCGCACAGTGAGCGCCAGCGTAAGTTATGAGTCGCATGCCGGCGAAGGCGACAAGGCCGTGCTCTACACGATTCCGATGGTCTATTACGAGTACGAGATCGAAAATGAGGAAACTGGTGGCAAGGGCGTGATGGCGGCGCCCGTGTCGCTCGGCGCGCAGACCTCGGTCGTTAATGTCGAGGCCTATGACCGCATTGCCAAACAGCACAATATGACGCCGCTCAGCTACTTTTTGACCAACCGGTCGGGAGAACCCGGAACCTATCAAACGACGCTCAGCGGCGAGACTCCCGTTGGGGATTCCTTTGGCCTGGGCAAGCCTGGCGTAACGCGCGCCTACACGCACGATGGGTTTAACGGCGCCGTCGCGCAGTCGGGGGCGAGCATTGAGCAGACCATCGAAGTCGAGGAGGGCAAGGAGCAGGAGCTCGAGCTCGGCTTGACGCTGAACGGCAGCGTTGTCATGGGCGCGAAGCTCGCAAAGCACGAGTTGTTTGGCGGCCTGTGCTTTGGTGCCAACGCCGGCTTTACTACGGGTAACTCCTCGAGTGAATCGACCGAATACGGCGGCACCGTCGATAACCTGCCCGAGGCCGCGCAGGGCAAGTACGGTTTTGTGTGGCGTCTGGGCGTCAACGCGGTGGATGTCGACAAGTTCGAGGCAGACTCGGGCGACAAGCTCGGCACCAAGGACACCGACCAGTTCTGGATCGTGGGCTATGACGTTAAGGACGTCGAGATGCCCGACGCGCCGGCCGTGACGGGCTTTACGGCAAACGCCGTCGATTCGACAAGTATCACCTTTAGCTGGGACGACGTGCTCGCAAACAAGAGTGGCTTTAGCTACGGCGTGGGCATGCTGCAGAGCAATGCGGCGGACGCCGTCGTCAACAGCTGGAAGATTGCCGGCAACACGCAGACCTCGCTTACCTGGGATGGGTTGCAGCCCAACACGGAGTATCGATTCGCTATCGCAGCTGTTGAAAATGGATCCACGACCGAAACGGGTATTCGCTCGGCAATCATCACGGTCAAGACCATGCCCGTTGGCATGACGATGACCGTGAGCGGACCTGCGGCGGATACAGCGGAGAGGTCGGCCCTCGAGTATGACTCTTCGGTCGAGTGCGCGGAGGGAGACAAGTTGACGCTTTCGGCGATCGGGCATGTGACGCAGCGCAATGCCGGCGGCAGTGAAACGGAGCTGGCGCCGTCGTATATCTGGTACCGCAAGGTTCGCGGCGAGGCCGAGTTCCAGCGCGTGGCTGCCGATGGCAGCCTCCCAGCCGGAACGGCCTCAACGCTCGAGATTGACCTGACGGCGGAGGATGACGGCGCGCAGTACTACTGCCACGTGGGATACAACAACGTCGGCCTCGATACCGGTGTGACACTGGTGAACATCGCGGCCGAGGAGAAGGCTCCTGAGACGGTGAACGCCGCTCCGATCCGCACACGCCGCCTGTTCTCGCAGGCAAGCGCGGGCGCCAAGAAGTTCCTGGACCATACCCTGGTGAACACCGCCGGCCCAACCGATTCCGAAGGCTCAAAGGACCCCGAGACTCCTGAGACCCCGACGAACCCGGACAAGCCCAAGTCCGACAACGGAGCTAAGACCGACACCAAGGTCAAGACTACGACCACAGCGAAGGACCTCGCAAACACCGGCGACCAAACATTCGCCCTAGTCGCCACCGCAGCAGCAGCGGGAGCAACGCTCGTAGTGATAGCCCTCATCATGCTGATCAAGCGCCGCAAGACCCACTAGTAGCCAGTCGAACATATCGACAACCCAAAAACCCGGGTAGCCAAAAAACAGGCCACCCGGGTTTTCTGTTGAGTGGAGACTCCGCAAGCGGAAACTGCATCCCACAATTAGCGCCCGGAACGGGACACATTTTCCGTCAAGCCCT
>USTC01000119.1 GCA_900557505.1 uncultured Collinsella sp. | reverse complement strand
TGCAAAACGTCCAAGACAACAAGTTTCCCCAGCGCTTCCGCGTGATTCAAAACGACGAGACCATCTATGAGTCCGGTGTGGTCGAGGCCGGCAAGCCGGTTGAGACCTGCCCCGCCGGCGATATCCAAGAAGGCGAGGCATATATCGAGATTCAGGCACTCGATGCCAAGACCTACGACACCCACGGCAATCCGACGCGCGTCAAAGTGCGGGTGGCCCAGGCAGAAGGCTAGTGGCCGACGCGCACGCAGGGGCAGCACCCTGCCCCCATTCGTCCAACCATCACGGAAACAGTCCGTGACGAGCAGAAAGGATCGATTATGAACACACCCATGAACCTGAGCGGGCACTCGCCGTGGGCGCAGGGCTTACGCTCGCACTTGCGATGGGCGCCGCGCCAACGGCGGCCATGGCAGAGGTGCGCGTTGGAACCACCGATGTGACGGTGAAGGCCGACATTAGCAATGTTTCGTTTAAGGCGCCAACGGTCATCCCCTTTGCCGCCCAAGCCGACGGAAAGCTTGTAGGACCCTCCGACAAGACGATTACCATCGACAACCTCTCGGCATATGGCATCCACGTCACTAACATGAAGGTCACGGCCAAGAACGACTGGGCAATCGTTGCAGACGCAAAGACGGGCTCGGCCCAGAACTCCATCGATTTTAAGGTTGGCCCCGATAATGCAGAAAAGGATGCCAGCTCGGCGACTCAGACTACGGGCCTCGATCTTTCCAAAGACGCAAACTTCGACATGAAGTACCAGGGCATTGCCGACGGAACGGACAAAATCAAGCTCAATGTGAGCGGCCACGTCGCCCGCGTCACGCGTGACATCTACCACGCCACCGGTACGGGAGATCAAGTGGCAAGCATCACCTGGACGGTCGAGCCCGGTGCGCACGCCACGTCCTAAGGCGATCACACTGGCCGCCATCGTCGGCATCTTGGCGTCCGCACCTGCCATGGCCTTTGCTCAACAAGAGCAAGCGCAGGCGGCCACAGAAGTGACCGTCGACCTTTCGGGCCTTAATCGCGGCAGCCGTCACGAGCCGCTCGCTCAGACGAGCGACACCCGGCAACTCATTGCGGTAGGCGTCGCCACGGTGGGAGCAGGACTGACGTGCCTTGGCCTACACATCAAACGCAACCAATAGCCAAGCACAACCGGAGTACGCGGAATAGATAGGAGAACCATGGCACCCAAAAATCTATTGCCCGTTGCCGCGCTCTGCAGCGCACTGGCGAGCGGTACGCCTCTCGCCGCCTGGGCGACGCCCGCCACGGCAAACTCCTTACCGCAAGCTCTGAACCCCGTGGCGAATTCGTCGGGTATCGTCGCCTGCCAACGTTTTTCTCTCGCACACGCCACGGTCCGAACCTCGGGATGCCTTCACCGCAATACGGTCGACGCGATAGTCGTGGATATCAAGCGACCGGACAAGGAGAACGGCCCCCAGGCAGGTTATGCCATCTGCACATGGAAATCGGCTGCAGTCGACGCCGATGGCGACCCATGCGACCTAGAGCTGCGCATCGATATCGCCTCGGTCGATGACTCGGCGAACGGGGCGAAGGTCGTCTTCGACAGCGCAACCTATGAAGAAGAAGGAGGAGGTGTATGCCTGGGCTGCGTTCCCTCGAATGTCGATGGCGCGCAGCCCATCATCTCCTTTACGGCATCGCTGCGACTGACCAAGGCGGACACCGAAGCCATCGCAACGGGAGATGCACCTTTGTTGTTCTACGCTGGCGACGCGGACGACCAAGAGGCTCAAAGCAATAGGCAGAAGGGCTCGCTTAACCTCACGCGTGGATCAGAACCCGCCCCCATCAATATCGATGCCCAGGAGCCGGGCGTGCAGCGCATTCTCGCCGATCCGGCGCTGCTCCAAATGACATGGCACGGAGTGGGGTCCGTCGGGATTGCTGCTCCCATATCGAGCGATAATGACAAATCCCCCAAAGACGAGGTCGCAGACGCACCGACACATGTTAACGATGCAGACGATGCATCATCAGAAGACAACACTGCGGCTCCTCTCGAGAAGCCAGGCGACACCGCCACCGAACTAGGCAATCCCCAGCCGAAAGACGGCCTGGAATTTGCCGCTCCCCCAGATGTCGACGAAGGCAACTGTTACATGATGGTCGCGCTCGACCACACGGAAACCGTCGATGCCGCAAGCATTGAGCCAGTCGCTGCCAATGCGCCCCGCCGCAAAAACATCCTCATCGCATTCCCCAATACCGTCGAGCTCGTCTTTTTGCCTTCGGGCGAAGTCGTCGCGCCTACGGCACTTACAGCAGTGGGAGCAAGGAGCGCATCGAACGATATCCAAGCTATCTCGGCACTTGATGCCACAACGACCGCCAAGTTACACCTTTATTCCGTTGCAGCAGACGGAACGCGAACCGAAGAATTCGACGGAACTAAGCTTTTGGTTCCGCGTCGCATCGGTATCCAAGAAGACTTCCCCTATCAAATGGAACTTGAAGGGTTCGATCGTGCACGAGATGCCGACATCATTGCCGCAGCCATCGAATCCCCGCAGCACCTCATGACGCTGCGCTTCGACTTTAGCCCCGTCCTGTCCTAGACCGCTAACCGCCACTTGGCTCGGATACTGAGCGCTCCCTTCCCCGTTCTGCTACGATTGCCGCGTTGGCATCAATTACAGGAGGGTTCATGCCGGGTTTAGGAACGATCATCAACGTCGCGCTTTTGATCGCGGGCGGTCTGCTTGGCCTCATGGGTGGGCGCTTCATTACGCCCCGCATCCAGGACACGCTCATGAAGGCGTCAGGGCTGTGCGTCCTGTTTATCGGCCTGGGCGGCACCATGCAAAAGATGCTCGTTATCGATGGAGAAGCGTTGGCGACCACCGGCACCACCATGCTTATCGTCTCATTTGCCCTCGGTTCGCTCATCGGCGAGGCCGTCAACCTGGAGGCCGCCATCGAGAACCTCGGCGAATGGCTCAAGCGCAAAACCGGCAGCGAAGGCGACAACGAGTTCACCAACGCCTTTGTCTCGGCATCGCTCACCGTGTGTATCGGCGCCATGGCCATCGTAGGATCGATTCAGGACGGTCTGCTCGGCGACTGGTCCACGCTTGCTCTGAAGGGCGCGCTGGACTGCATCATCGTCTGCACCATGACGGCCTCGCTTGGCCGCGGCTGCATCTTCTCGGCCCTGCCCGTTGCCGTATTCCAGGGCACGATCACGCTTTTTGCCGGCGCACTCTCCCCCATCATGACCACCGCAGCCCTCGACAGCCTTTCGCTTGTGGGCTCCATGCTCATCTTCTGCGTCGGCGTTAACCTTATTCGGCCTCAGACCTTCCGCACGGCCAACATGCTCCCCTCCGTCGTCGTGGCGGTCATCTACGCCCTCCTGTTCTAAATCTATCTACGCAGTGGTATCTCGAACATCTGTTTGATGCTGTGCTATGATATGAGGTCACCGACACCACATAGGGAGAGGAGAGGGCGGTGGCCGACCAGGACGTCAAGATGCTCATCGAGCGCATTATGGCCGAGGCCCGGACCCATCAGTCCGCCCGCTTCTCAAACGAAATCTATGCTGACGAGCCGATTCTCAAGACCGGTCGTCAGATGCAGAACTTCCTCCCCGACCAGTACCGCAAGATGCGCGAGATATCACGCTGGCAAGAGGATCCCAAAGGCGGCGCGGGACGTTGGCTATCGGAGGCGGAGCTCTTTTACCGCCAAGGCCTGCTGATGGCCGACTTCGAGGACGATTGCCCCTACAACGGCACCTTTAAGTCGTACTTTCCCACCTACAATGCCATGAGCGATCGACAGTTGCGCGGCTACTTTACCTGGCGTGCTCAAGTGCGCCGCGGCAATATCGAGGAGACATCGACCTCGTTTGCTTTTCTTTATCTTTACGAATTGATCTGCGGCATTGGCGTCGACAATCCGCGTGACGGCTATGACAAGATCAAGGCATTTTGGGATGCCTATCGCGCCTTTGAACCCGGCATCGACCGGTTCGCACGCGTGTGGCTGCAGGACTACGCCGTATTCCATGAGCTCGACCCCAAGCTGCTTCGTGATTCTAAAACCGTCATGTTCGACAACGCCCTTATCGAGCTGCGGCGCGCGGCACGAGACCTTGCACCAGCACCGGCACCGTCCGGCCAGACCCCCAAGCGTCGCAAAACCTCCGAGCCCACGCTCCCCCTTCCGCCCGATGAGGTGCGCGAGGAGCGACTCATGACCGCCATCAACGCCCTCTCCACGTACAACCTAAGTAACTCGCGGCTCGACCGCAGCCACCACCGCGATCTGCGCCACGTGGCATGCGCCGTGTATGTCCGTATGGCGCGCTACTATGACACGCACCGAAAGACCGGCATCGTAGCGAGCTTGTTTGGGGAGGAGACGGCAATGCCCTACACCATGTTTGCCTCGGCCGTATTCTTTGCGCCCGAGCGCCACGAGGACTGTGAATATCGCCTGGACCCCATTCACATCTACCGCTGCCAAAATGGCTTTTGGGAATGTACGCGCATCCACGGCAGCAGACAAAAAAGTAGCAAGCTCGGTGAGATAATGCGCGCTTGCGATCAGCGTCTGCGCTTGGCACTGGATCCCGGCCATCCTCTTAAGGAAGAAAAGGTTCCCAAATATCTGGCTAAGATTATCGATGACGAGATCACGGCATGGCTTTCATGGGATGCCGCGCATCAGCCCGTCAAAATCGATATCGACCTGAGCCAGCTGGGGCACATTCGGAGCGCCGCTGCACAAACGCGCGAGGCGCTTTTGATCGACGAGGAGCGCGAGGACGGCACACTTGCGGATG
>USTC01000118.1 GCA_900557505.1 uncultured Collinsella sp. | reverse complement strand
GACCCGTTGCGGAAACCACTTCCCAGAATCTGCGTTCAAAACGGGACGCAGTTTCCGCAAGGAGGTCCTGGGGGAAACCGTGCCCCGTTCTGATCCGAAATACTGGGACATAGTTTCCCTTTCATAACAGAAGAAGGCGCGCTGCCTGCAGTTGATGCAGACGGCGCGCCTTCTTTGTTGGACTATGTTGAGGCTGGGAGCTGAGGCTTGTGGCCCCTTAGGAGCGGGCGGCTCCGTCGACGGGGAGGATGGCGCCCGTGACATAGGAGGACATGTCGCTTGCCAAGAAGACAAAGGCGTTGGCGACATCCTCGGGCTCGCCCATGCGGCCGAGCGGGATGGTGGCGATGATGGGCTTGATGACCTCTTCGGGCAGGT
Organism: uncultured Collinsella sp.; assembly: GCA_900557505.1. GTDB lineage: Bacteria > Actinomycetota > Coriobacteriia > Coriobacteriales > Coriobacteriaceae > Collinsella. The sequence goes on along the minus strand of USTC01000118.1, from coordinate 4,466 downwards.
TGGCGACCATATCGGTCTTGGTTACGCCTGGGGCGACGGCGTTGACGCGAATACCCATGGGGGCGAGCTCGCGCGAGAGCGACTGGACCATTCCGTTGACGGCAAACTTGGACGTGGGGTAGCCGACGCCAGAGGGCTGGCCGTACTTGGCGACCATCGAGCTCGTGGTGGTGATGGTGCCGCCGTGGCCGGCCTCGGTCATGATCTTGGCGGCAGCCTGGTGGCCGTTAAAGACGGCGACGACGTTGAGGTCCATGACTTTGGCGAACTCCTCGGCTGTATAGTCCAAAAGGGGCGAGCGCTGGGAGATGCCGGCGTTGTTGACGACCGTATCGAGACCGCCCATGTTGGCTGCAGCCTGGGTAAAGGCCTCGGTCACGGCCTCGAGCGAGGTGAGATCGCAGGAACGGCCCCAGACCTTGGCGTCGGGATAGACAGCTGTCAGCTTCTCAACGGCTGCATCGGCAGTCTCCTGGCGCGAGCCAAAGACGGTGACGGCGGCACCCTCCTCGATAAAGCGGCAGGCGATGGCATAGCCGATACCGCGCGTGCCTCCGGTGACGATTGCTTTCTTGCCCTCGAGCAACATGGTGCCTCCATTCTTCGGGGGTGGACGTACGCAGCACAGCGTAGCGGTAGCCGGAATCGGCCGCGTTTGCATATCGGTGAACGGTAGCCCGCGTTACCGATGAGCGGCTTGCGCAAATGTGCTCTGCCGTTGTGCTTAGGGCAGGAGACAAAAGGGCTCCCGTCCCACATCGGACGGGAGCCCTCAAAGCGCGTATTGCTAGGCGATTGATGGACTAGTTGGCCATGACGCCTTCGGTCCAGGCCTCGACGTCCTCGATACGCAGGACGTTGGCGACCTCGGCCACGCAGTCGACGCTGGCAAGCTCGGCGGCGGCAGCCTGGACATCCTTCTCGAGCGCGCGGTGCGTCAGGAAGATGACCGAGCAGGCATCGCTGACGCCCGACTTGCCGTCCTCGACCTGGTTGATGAGCGAGATCGAGATGTTGTGCTTGGCAAAGATGTCGACCGTTTCGGACAGGGCGCCCACGCGGTCGGCGACCTTCAGGCGCACATAGTACTTGGTCTGGAGCTCGTCCATGGGCTTAAAGGCGAGGTTGTGACCATAGGGCTCAATCTCGGGCAGCGGAGCCACGCCGCGGCTGATCTGCTCGGAGAGCGACAGGATGTCGCCCACGACGGCGCTCGCGGTGGGGAAGGAGCCTGCGCCCGCGCCGTAGAACATGGTCTCGCCCACGGCGTCGCCTACCACGTAGACGGCGTTCATGGCGCCGTTGACCTTGGCGAGCATGTGGTCGGCGGGAATCAGCGTGGGGTGCACGCGAACATCGACGCCGGCGTCGGTGTTGCGGGCGATACCGAGCAGCTTAATGGTGTAACCGAGCTCGCGGGCCTGGGCGATGTCCTCGGCGCCGATGGTACGGATACCCTGCTGGTACACATCGTCGGTGGTAACGCGGGTGCCAAAGCCGATGGAGGCGAGGATCGCCGTCTTGCTGGCGGCGTCGAAGCCGTCGACGTCGGCGGACGGGTCGGCCTCGGCATAGCCCTTGGCCTGCGCGTCGGCAAGTACGTCGGCGTAATCGGCACCCTCGGCGTCCATGCGCGACAGGATATAGTTGGTGGTGCCGTTGAGAATGCCGGCGATGGTCAGGATCTTGTTGCCTACCAGGTCGTGCTCAAGCGTGCTGACAATGGGGATGCCGCCGCCGCAGCTGGCCTCGCACTTAATCTGCACGCCGCACGCGCGCGCCTTCTCGGCGAGCGTCTCGACGTGACGGCCCAGCAGAGCCTTGTTGGCGGAGACGACATGCTTGCCGTTCTCGAAGGCAGTGGTGAAGATCTCGGTCGCGGGGTGCTCGCCGCCGATGAGCTCGACGACGATATCGACGGCGGGGTCGGTGACGATGTCGTGCCAGTCGCTCGTAAAGGCCTCGCGCTCAATGCCTGCCGCTTCGGCCTGCTCCCAGGCAAGCGCGCAGGCGCGGGTCAGCTTAAGGTCGATGCCGTAGGCTGCCAGGTACTCATCGTGGTGGCTCTTGATCAGACGGGCCACGCCGCCGCCGACGGTTCCCAGACCGATCAGACCGACGTTCACGGTGCGCAGGGGTTCGCTCATAGATAGCTCCTTCGTGCATCTTATGGATGGATTAACCGCTTAAAGGTTGAGTGCATTCTAGCGTGAACCGAGGGCGCGTGCTCGCCAGGCAACAGGAGTCGCACAAAACGGCACCCCCGAAACGCTGCGGAAACATTGGAAACATGCTCACTACAAACGGAACTTCGTAACAAACTGTCAACGTTTGCGCCATAAGGCTTGCTTTACCGATCCCGCCATGGGCACCAGTGCCACGAAGTTCTTGGCCGAGAAGTACGCGGATGCCAAGATCGCCCTGTTCTATAACGATGGCGACACGTACAGCTCAGGCGCCGCCGATACCTTCGCCGAGCAGGTCAAGGCGTCTAAGCTTGATATCGTCGATACCGAGACCTTTAAGGACGATTCTTCCACGAGCTTTACCAACCAGCTCACCAAGGCCATGCGCAAGATCAAGATCGAGGGCCTGACGGGCGAGCTGACGTGGAACGACGAGGGCCAAGTCGAGAAGCCCGCCACGGCCTATGTGATTTAGGACGGCAAGTACATCGCTGCCTAGGTGCGCACAAAACGCGACCGGTGAGGCTGTTTTAATCAAGGCAGGGACGCTTGTAACAGAACGGAAACAATACTTTCACACAATAAAGTGGCTAAACTGCATAAACAGATAGAAATACGCATGAATATGGATAAATGGACAAAACAAAAGAAAAGTTGAAATAATCGCCACTTTTCTCAACTAAAGCGTCTACTATTTTGCGAACGCCGAACACGGCGAAGGATGGCCTGTCGGGTTACCGAAACCCGACGAGATTTGAGAGGAGAGCCGCATGTCGAGCCTCACCGGTAAGTCATTGAACCCTGTTATGAATCGCAGGAGCGTTATCGCGAGCGCAGCAGGTCTGGGGGCGATGTCCATTCTAGCTGGCTGCTCCTCCAACGGCGGCGACAGCGGTTCCGCTTCGGGCGACGCTTCGTTTAAGATCGGCACCATCGGCCCGCTTACCGGCGCCAACGCGTCCTACGGCAAGTCCGTTACCCAGGGCGTCGAGCTTGGCTGCAAGGATTTCTCGACCAAAGAGCTGCCGCTTGCCAGCAAGGCCGAGGATGACCAGGCCGACGGCGAGAAGGCCGTCAACGCCTTCAACACCCTGCTCGACTGGGGCATGCAGGCCCTCGTCGGTCCGACCACCACGGGTGCGTCGGTTGCCGTTGCCGCAGAGTGCGGTAACGACCCCAAGACGTTCATGATCACCCCGTCCGCATCCTCCGAGGACGTCACCGACGGCAAGGATTGCGTCTTCCAGGTTTGCTTCACCGACCCCAACCAGGGTGTCAACGCTGCCAAGTTCCTGGCAGAGAAATATGCGGACGAGAAGTTCGTGCTGTTCTATAACTCCGGCGACGCCTATTCTTCGGGCATCGCAGATTCCTTTAAGGCCCAGGCCGCTGAGTCCAAGCTCGAGATTGTCGACGAGGAGACCTTTAAGGACGACTCCGCCACGAGCTTTACCAACCAGCTGACCAAGGCCAAGCAGGCCGGCGCCACCATGATCTTTGCGCCGATCTACTACACGCCGGCGTCCGTCCTGCTCAAGAACGCCAAGGACATGGGCTACGACGTCAAGATGATGGGCTGCGATGGCATGGACGGCATCCTGGGCGTTGAGGGTTTCGACACCTCTCTTGCCGAGGGTCTGCTGCTCATGACCCCGTTCTCCGCCGACGACGAGAAGAACGCCGACTTCGTTAACGCTTACAAGGATAAGTACGGCGATACCCCCGACCAGTTTGCCGCCGACGCCTACGACGGCGTGCACGCGGTGGCCGAGGCCGTCAAGGAGGCCGGTCTTGGTGTCGACGCCGACCCGACCGAGGCCGCCGAGAAGCTGTCCAAGGCTATGCTCAAGATTACCGTTGACGGTCTGACCGGTAAGCTCACCTGGAACGATAAGGGTCAGGTCCAGAAGGAGCCCACGGCGTACGTCATCACCGACGGCAAGTACGTACAGGCCTAATAGGCCGCCTTACATAGAGCGGTTTTGATCCCAAGCAGGGGAGGTTTTGGCCTTCCCTGCTTGCTTGGTATCTAGGGACGATGTAACGTCCCTGTTTCATACATCAACTGGAAACCTATTCGAAAGGGGGATGTGGAACATGACGGTCTTTATCCAATACCTGGTCAACGGCCTGTCCATGGGCAGCGTCTACGCCATCATCGCGTTGGGCTACACCATGGTCTACGGCATCGCCAAGATGCTGAACTTTGCCCACGGCGATGTCATCATGGTGGGCGCGTACATCTGCTTCTATGCCACTTCCCGCTTTGAGCTCCCCGCT
>USTC01000117.1 GCA_900557505.1 uncultured Collinsella sp. | reverse complement strand
TTGACGTAGCCGGCGCCCATCTCGTCCATATCGACCTGGTTGCGGCTGGCGATAAACATGGGCGGGAAATCCTCGTCCTTGGCAAGCTCGAACACGGCCTGAATCAGGTTGGGGCTCATGGGGCCAATGCCGACCATGGTTGCGTGATCGCCGCTATCCTGCAGCTTGAGCATGCCCTGAACGGCCTGACGGATGGTGAGGTTGGACATTTTGTTCTCCTTCTCCAGAGGATTTTTGACAAAAGTTCCCTGGGACCCAGATGCGGGCCCTATCAGTACGGATGGATTTTGTTGTGTAGGGGCGGTTGTGCGGAGTCAAATCCATCCCTCCGCACAACCGGAGTCCTTAAAGGTTTACTTGGCCTGCTTATCGAGCGTGGGCTTCATGGCAATCAGGATTGCAGCGGCGACCACGGCGCCAATCACGATGTCCAGGCAGAACAGCGCGACGTTGTTGGTGGCAAGGGCGACGATAAAGCCACCGTGCGGGACGTAGCAGTCGATGCCCTGGAAGGCGGCAAGTGCCGCACCCACGGCAGAGCCGGGCAGGGTGTGACCGAGGTCCTTGACCGCGAAGGGGATAGCGCCCTCGGTAATACCGATGCAGCCCATGAACAGCGCGGAGATGCCCATCTGGCGGTCAGCGTCATCGAACTTGTTCTTGGCGATGAGCGCAGCGAGGCCACAGGCGATCGGGGGAACGGCGACGGCGACGCGGAACATACCGTTAGGACCGTAGATACCGGAGGCCATGATGGCCATGGTGAAGGTCGAGGCGGTCTTGTTGATGGGGCCACCCATATCGAAGGCGGTCATAACGCCAATGACCAGACCCAGGACAACTGCGGAACCGCCCTGCAGGCTGCCGAGCACGCCGGTGAGCCAGTCCATCACAAAGCCAAGCGGCGTGGCCAGGATGTAGATATAGGCCATGCCCAGGACAAGCGAGGTCAGAATCGGGATGATCAGGATGGGCATGATGGTCTGGATGGTGTTGTTGACCTTCCAGGTCTTCATCCAGCGGACAAAGTAGCCGCAGATGACCGCCATGATCATGGCGCCCAAGAAGCCGGTCGAAACGCTGTTACCGTTAGGGGTAACGACTGCGTTGTTGACCAGGTAGCCCAGGACAAAACCGGGGGCGAGCGCGGGCTTGCCGGCCATCGAGTAGGAGATGTATGCCGCAAGCACCGGGATCATCATGGAGATGCCGGCCATGCCGATGGTGTTAAGGCTCACCATCAGCGGGTTCGTAACCTCCATGCCGTTGGCGCCGGCGGTACCGGATGCCAGCGAGAAGGCAAGAAACACGCCGCCGATAACGACGATGGGGATAAAATAGGAAACGCCGGTATTGAATGCATTGAGCAGCGTCTTGCCAGGATCGGCAAAGATAGACTGCTTGGACGCCGGTGTCGGGGCCTGCGGGGCAGCGGAGACGGCCTTCTTCTCTGCCTTGGCCTCGGCCTTGGGCGCGTCAACGGCGCCACCCGTCGCCTTGATGATCTCAATGGCCTGGTCGATGATCTTTACCGGATCGGCGATTACATCCGAGGTGCCGACCTTCAGGAACTTGCCCTCGGCCATCTTCTGCTCAAAACGGTCCTCGTTCTCGACACCCACGTCGACGGACTCCAGGACCAGGTCGGCGGAGTCCACGTCTTCCTGCGTGAGCTCATTCTCGATACCCAGGCCACCCTGAGCCTCGACCTTGCACTCGATGCCACGGGCGGCGCATTCATCCTGAATCGCCTTCTGGGCCATATACGTGTGGGCGATACCCACAGTACAGGCGGCAACGCCTACGATCTTCATTGCTTCCCTCTTTTCATAGAGTTGCGTGCGCAAGACACCGTTTGCGGAGGCCTCCGGAGCATCCCCTGCCGTTTGGACTTGCTGTCTTTTCGACAAGAACAATATAGGTGCTCGTTTTTCTTAATGCCAGCTTATTTCGGTAAACGCGCAGGTCAGAGCGTTGGTTATGCGATTTAGTTATGCGTTTAACCAAAATTGAATCCTGCGATTTTGCCCTCGATTTCAAAAGTCAAGAAGTATTTGATTTTCTCGGTAGACGGCAGATGCGCATGCCGGTCACAAATTTCGACCCCACCCGTATGCCGCATTTGTTGCATACTCATATGAAAGGAAAAAGCCGCTCACCGAAGCGTATCCTTCACCAAGACTCAAAGTCATCATGTTGGAAAATGCTCATCTGTCGGAAGGAGTCGCTGTGGCAAAACAGCGCGTTACGATCGCAGACGTCGCTCGAGAGGCGGGAACCTCGACGGCAAGCGTCTCGTATTACCTCAACGACAAACGAGAAAAGCTTAGCGAGAAGACGCAGAACAAAATCGCGCGCGTCATTAAGGAACTCGGATACGTTCCCAACGCCCAAGCGCAGACGCTCACCGGCAAGCAAACCCACGTCATCGCCATCATCATTTTGGATAACACCAACAAATGGGCGGGGCTCGTTCTCAATGGCATGGAGCAGGTCATGCTCCCCGCGGGCTACCAGACGGTCGTTTGCACGAGCAACTTTAACCCCGAGACCGAGCTCATGTACGTCGACAAAATGCTCTCGCTGGGCGTCGATGGCTTTATCATCCAGCCCACGGCAAACTTCAAAGCCGTGCACGACCGCATTAGACGCGCCGGCAAGCCGGTCGTCTTTTTCGATGCGGCCATCTATAGCCCAGGTACCAGCTGGATCAAAACCAACCTTTACGACGGCGTGTACAACGCCACACAGGCGCTCCTCGACGCCGGCTACGTAGATTTCTTTTCCATTGCCGCCAACATGACCGAGATGCGCACCCGCATGGAGCGTTTTCAGGGGTATGCCGAGGCACTGGCCGCGAATGGGCAGCTCTACAAAGCGATTCCCATCGATCACAACAAGCCGTCAATCAACGAGCTCACCGAATACTTTAAATTCAAGTTCAATCCCGCCAAGCGAACCCTTATCTTCGTGCAAAATCAGTGGGCACTTCCCCGTGTCTACAAGGCCCTCCAGCCCATGGCCCATCTGCTTCCGCAGCAAATCGGCCTTTTGGGACTCAACTGCGAAGACTGGACTAATCTCACCACACCGACCGTCTCCACCATCATCGAGCCCGTCGACCAAGAAGGTCGCGAAGCAGCCGAGATGCTGCTCGCCCTACTTGACGGCAGCAGCGAACCCGGCGAGCAGCGCATTCTCGAGTGCAAGCTTAACTGGCTCGACTCCACCTCGATCTAGAACGCGGGGCAAATGAATCAGTAGCGTCTATCCCAAATCTTGAGTATTTGTTCGATAGAACGACCCTCGGCGGCTCCTGCTAGACTGGTAGATTCCCAACCGTCCATCCAGGAGCCTCAATGTCGCGCAAGTCCGCCTACAAGCAAGCACTTTCCATCGGCACCGCCGTGGTGCTGGGGTTTGCGTTGTTTACGGGATCGCTCGACGGAGCTCCCAAGCTGCTGTCGCCGCAAAGCGATGAGCAGGCGGCGGCTCTGGCCGAAAAACAAAATGAGAGTCCCAGCCGCACCGACGACGAGGCAGACCTGGTTGCCCGGCTCGAATCGGGAACAGCGAGCTCCTCGGACTCTCAAAATAGCCAAGACTCCGGCGATGGCTCCGAATCCACCGCGACCAACACCAACGACAACGTTGCCGAGGACAGCTCCACCGTCCCCATCGACGAGGTCGAAAACCCCGACCTCAACCGCGCCCGCGGTGTTTATCTCAGCAGCATTCCCGACTACGCCGGCAACCCCTACGTTGCCCTTCGCGCCGACAGCACGCACCCGCTCGGCACGCCGTCGTTCACGCTTGACGAGTATGAGCGTGCCACCGAAGAAGGCTGCTTTAAGAAATTCTCCAAGCTCGACAGCCTGGGCCGCACTCGCAAGGCGCTCGCCTGCGTAGGCCCCGAGTCGCTCGGACAGGGGAAGCGCGGCGATATCTCGCGTATCCATCCTGCCGGTTGGCACCAGCAGCGCTACGACTTTATTCCAGGCCAGAGCCTCTACAACCGCTGCCACCTTATCGCCTGGTCGCTCTGCGGCGAAAACGCCAACCGCAAAAATCTCCTCACCGGCACGCGCTATCTCAACGAGACGGGCATGCTGCCGTTTGAAGAGCAGATCCTCGACTACATCCACGACACGAGCAACCACGTGCTCTACCGCGTCACGCCCATGTACAACGAAGAGGAACTCGTCTGTCGTGGCGTTCGTCTGGAAGCGCAATCGATCGAGGACCACGGCAAGGCCCTCTGCTTCCACGTGTACTGCTACAACCTGCAGCCGCACGTGCAGATCGACTACGCCACCGGCCGCAACCAGGCATCCGGAGACTAGTGCCGACCGCGCCGCCCGTAACCCAAAAATGATCCGCAATCCTTCCGTCGCATACGGATCAAATAAGGCCGCCCCGGTTACCCAGGACGGCCTTTCCGTCAGCACCTACATTGCAGACAACGCCACACGCTACTTGGCGCGACCCTCCTCATAGCGCTCGACCAGCTTGGCCTGAACGTCATAGGGCACCTGCTCGTAGCCGGCGGGCTTCATGGTAAAGTCGCCCGTGCCGCGCGTGATAGAGCGCAGGCGCGTCGAGTAATCCGTCAACTCAGCCAGCGGCGCCTGGGCGATAACCACGGTGTCGCCGCGCTCATCGGTCTCCATACCCGTCACGCGACCGCGCGAGGCCGAGATGTCGCCCATCACGGCGCCGGCGTAGCTCTCGGGGATAGTCACCGTGATTTCCTCGATGGGCTCCAGCACCACCGGGTCGGCATCGGCACATGCCTTGCGCAGGCCGATGCGAGCCGCCGCGCGGAACGCCATCTCGTTGGAGTCGACGCTGTGATACGAGCCGTCGTACACAGCCACGCGAATGCCCGTGAGCGGGTAGCCGGCAATGATGCCGTCCTTCATGGTCTCCTGGACACCCTTGTCCACGGCGGG
>USTC01000116.1 GCA_900557505.1 uncultured Collinsella sp. | reverse complement strand
TGGTAAGAGTTAACCACGACGTCACCAGGCTGGGGATCGGACACGCGGGTCCAGCCCATAAAGGTGCCCGTGGTGCCAAGACGGCAATAACGACCGGTGAGGCAGTAACTCACAAAGCCGGAGCAGTCAAAGCTGTTCGGTCCAATGCCGCCCCAAGAATAAGCATAACCGAGCTTGCTGTAGGCGCGCGAAACAACGGAACCGCCGTCAACGGACTGGCTCGGTGCGGAAGGCGTCGGAGTCGGAGCGGGCGTCATGGGCTGCGGCGTGGGAGCAGGAGCGGGCGCAGGCGCGGGCGTGTTGCCGCCGCCGTTGTTGGTCGTACCGCCACCATTGTTGGTGTTCTCGGTCGTACCGGCGGTGTCGTTGCTCACCGTGGCCTTTTCGGCAGTGCTGGCGTTGATACCGGCCTGCAGCGCGGCGTTGGCCTCGGCCTCGGCAGCAAGCTCGGCCTGCGGCTGAGAATCCAGGGAGTTCACGACACTCTGAGCCTCAGCCTGCTGGGCATTGAGCTCGTCGACCTTCTTTTGCGTCGCGGCGACGTTCTTCTCCTGCTCGGTCTGCTTATCGGTGAGCTGCTGCTTAAGGTCCTTGACCTCCTGAATGGTCTGGGCCTGCTTGTCGGACACCTTACCGTAGTAGAACAGACGGTTGAGCATGTCACCCAGATCGTCGACGCCCGTCAGGACCTGAAGGAGACTCAGGCCGCCGGTCTTGTACTCACCGGCAACGTAGCTCGAAAGCTTTGCCTGACCCTCCGCAATTTCTTGCTGCTTTTGCGTGATCTCGCCTGCAGTCTGATCAAGCTCCTGCGTCTGTGCGGAGAGTTCTTCATGAATTTGCTGGGTTTGGGTGCCAATCTGCTCGAGTTTAGTTCGAGCAGCGGCAAGGTCGGATGCGGTATCGGCGTAGGCCGGAGCCACGAGGCCCAGGCCCAAAACACAAGCGAGGGTTGCCGTAGCAGCGCAGCGTGCCATGTTTTTGTGCGTGTTTGCTGTGCGCATGGAGCTTCCTTTCCGGTATCTAAGGGTAGCGGCTAGTCCACCGTTACCAGGCTAAAGAGCTCAACGTCCTCGTTAGAAGGCGTGAGCTTCTTGCGCGGGTTGAGAAACGCAAGCTCAAGGATACAACCGTAGCCCACAAGCTTTGCGCCCATATCTCGCACCAGTTTACCTGTTGCCTCGACGGTTCCGCCCGTCGCGACCAAGTCGTCCAGAATCAACACGGTATCTTTAGAGCTGATGGCATCGGCGTGGATCTCGATAGAATCCGTTCCATACTCGAGCTCGTAGCTCTCGCTCACCGTTTCGCGCGGCAGTTTACCCGGTTTACGTGCGGGAACAAAGCCGGCGCCCAGGGCGACGGCCACGGGCACGCCCACCATAAAGCCACGAGCCTCGGGACCGACGACCTTAGTAATGCCCATATCGGCAAAATGCTCGGCAAGGGCATCCACCATGGCCTTCAGGGCCTCGGAATTGCCAAAGAGCGGCGTGATGTCCTTAAAGACGACTCCGGGCTCGGGATAGTCGGGGATATCGACGATATGAGATTCGAAGTCGTACATGGGTGACCTTTCATGGATTGCCGGGTGAACGGCGGTTATTTGCCCGTGTTAGCAGACGAGCTCTGCGAGGGGACGACGACCTTGGACGGCTGCACGAGCGACTCGTCGTGCGCGGCAACCGCGGGGACGCTTGTCGCATCGCTTTTAGCCTTGGTGGATTCGGAACGCGCGATCTCCTCATCGAGAGCATCGATGTCAGCGTCCTCGACCACGGCGTTGAGCGACTCAAAGACACGGTTCTTAAGTAGCGCGGTGTGCACACCCTCGGTGAGGTCGTGCAGCTTCTTAAAAGCGCGCTCGAGCTTGGCGTCGCGCTCGTCATCGGAAGTATCCATGCCGAGCATGCTCACGAGAACCTGCTCAAACATCGAAGACTCGCGGTTTGCCGACGATACGTACTGACGCAGGTTGCGCGGCTCAATGTGGAAGCGCGACAGCTCCGAGCAGTAACGGATAATCGGGAAATCGCGACCATCGACAAGTTCGCGGTTCTGCGGGCTCTTGATGATGCGGATAAGATCGTTTTCGGCAAGGGAGCGGATAAACGAAATCTCGACGCCGAGCATGTCGGGGATCGTCTCGATGGGATGCAGCTTTTGCTTGGTTTCCTTGGGCTCCGTCTTAAGCGGAACATCGGACAGAAGACCCACCTCGTAAGCCAACGTGGACAGGTCCGTTGCGTTTTCCAGTCGCTGTTTAATGACGTTGAGCGGCATGTAACGGGTCTTCTGCAGGTGCAGGATGACCTCGAGACGGTCAACGTCTTCCTTGGAGTACTGGCGATACCCCTTAGGCGTACGATGAGGGGTGATGAGCCCCTCATCTTCTAGAAATCTAATTTTTGAGTTCGATAGATCGGGGTATGCGCCTCGAAGTAGATTGACGACCTGGCCGATACTCAGATAGTTGCGTTCGGCCATTACCTACTCACCGGTTTCGATGCGCTCCGGCGTGCTCTCGTGGTAGATGAGCGTGAACGTACCGATCTGAACGGAAGAGCCGTCGTGCAGCGGAGCACCGTTGACGATGGCGCCGTCGACCCAGGTGCCGTTGAGCGAGCCCAGATCCTCAATACGGGCGCCCAGGCCCTCGCGAATAATGCGTGCGTGGCTGCGCGAGACAGTCATGTCGTTGAGGAAGATGCCGTTCGCGGGATCGCGGCCGATGGTGGTCACGTCGTCCTCGAGCTCAAAGGCAGCTCCGGTCTGCGGGCCCTTGACGATGGACAGAACCGGAGCGGTGATGCGCACGTTGGCCATGAGGTCGGGAACGGTGACATCGCTCGAAGGAACACGGAAAACGCAGGTAGCGTCCGCAGTCTTATCGTTCTGAGGCATATTGTTAACCTTGTTGTCCATGACAACCCCTATCTAACGCGGCTACGCCGCAAAGAATGAACCGTACGTAATCATACCCCAACGACTTAGTCTTCGATTTCGGGGTTAAGAAAGTCGATGTCCTCGTCCTCGGGATGCGCGATGGCCTGTTTAATGGCCAACCCTCCCTTAATGGAATAGATGACAGCGGTGAGCATGGAGAAGATGACGCCGCCATACACAAAGAAGATGCCGAGGGGCACCGAGCTGCCGTTGAGGCCCGGGAATGCCGTGAACGTGGCGGGCAGCAGATGCCAGCCGTCCACGACGGGAAAGCCCAACAACATGAGCGAGAAGCCGGTCATGAGCAGTGCCGTGGCAATCTTTCCGGGAAAGACGACGTCGATGGGGCGACGGTGGTAATGGCGCACGATGAGCGTGCCGATACCCAGATAGATATCGCGACCGATGATGAGCACGCAGACCCAGATGGGAAGCTCGCCGCGGACCACGAGACCCAGCACGCCGGTAAACAGCAGCGCACGGTCGCAGATGGGATCCATAACCTTGCCGAGCCACGAGACCGTTTTGGTCATGCGGGCAATCTGGCCGTCCATCCAGTCGGTGGAAGCCGCGATGGCATAGATGACAATGGCGACGACACGGTTGTTGTCCGTCACAAACAGGTACAGGAAGACGAGCGTGAGGACCAGGCGCGTAAAGGTGATGAAATTGGAGATCGTAAAGATCTTATTCGACGGGTAATCGGAAGTGCCGATAAGCTCCTTTTTGATCTTCTTCTTGATGCCCACAGGACTCCCCCGCTGGTAAACGACAAAACTTTCGATACTATACCCGTTCTGGCGATGTCTATCCAGCGCGGCCATAGAGAGTCCAGACATGTGGAGGGCGCCTCTGGGCTGCGCTGGATTCTGCATTTGTGTACATCAGCCTCCAAACATGTCGAAAATTGTCGTATTTGGAGGCTGACGTACAGGTTTTTGTTGAGCGAAGGTATCGATCAAGAAAGCTGTTGATTCTTTGTTGCTTACCCCGTTGATTCTTAATAAAAAAAGGTCAGGCACTAGGTGCCTGACCTGCAAACTTCTGGTCGGGACGACTGGATTCGAACCAGCGACCCCTTGACCCCCAGTCAAGTGCGCTACCAAGCTGCGCCACGTCCCGAAGCTTTTGTTTGTTGCTCTGCTCTCGCTCGCAACAGGGAGTATATTAACCCGAAACTTTGTCCTTGCGCAAGAACTTTTTTAATTATTTTTGAGCAAGGACAAAATTGTATCTGCGAGCTGGGGTTTTGTTAGCACAGGAAGTTCCTGCGTCCCTGCTGCGCTTACAATCCAGGCCTTATTGGTATCAGCTCCAAAGCCCGAATCGGCGCGCGAGACATCGTTGGCGATAATCGCATCGCAGCCCTTACGGGTCAATTTATGCTCGGCGTACTCCACGACGTTATCGGTCTCAGCTGCAAATCCGATCACACGGCGCTCGCCCTTCTGGCGCGAGAGCTCAGCCAAAATATCAACGGTCTCGACGAGCTCGATGCAATCGAGGCGTTCTTTAGCCTTTTTGAGCTTGTGGTCCGCAGGGGATACGGGAGTGTAGTCTGCGACAGCGGCCGCACAAATGGCCGCATCGGCCGTCTGGAAGGCACCTAGCGCCGCCTGCAGCATCTCTGCGGCGGTCTGCACGCGTACACACTCCACGCCGCGGGGAACATCGAGCGACGTCGGCCCCAGCACGAGCTTGACCGCAGCGCCGCGGCGTACGGCCTCCCCTGCCAGGGCAATGCCCATCTTGCCCGACGACCGATTACCGATAAAGCGCACCGGATCGATCGGCTCATTTGTGGGGCCGGCAGTGATGACGATGCGCTTGCCTGCAAGGTCCTGTGGCACGGGATTGAGCACCTCGCAGATGGCTTCGACGATGTCCTCGGGCTCGCTCATGCGTCCCGTATCCACGTCGCCGCAGGCAAGGTAGCCGCTGCCAGGTCCCACCACATGGACGCCACGGTCGCGCAGCGTGGCCATATTGGCCTGGGTTGCCGGCGCCTTCCACATGC
>USTC01000115.1 GCA_900557505.1 uncultured Collinsella sp. | reverse complement strand
GACAGCAGTACCGCCCAGGATCTACGCGAGTTCCAGCAGCTCCGGCAGCTGGTCGATAATCTTGTCCGCGGCATCCTGGCTAAAGCCAAAGCGTTCCTCGCGCTTGGCAATAACTGTCAGGCCGGCTCGCTTGCCGGCAGTGATGCCAGGCACCGAATCCTCAACGCAGCAGCAGCGATTCGCGGGCAGCCCCAGCAGGTCCAGCGCATGCAGGTAGATGTCGGGCTCGGGCTTGCTCTCCTTAAACTGCTCGCCGCTCACCACATACTCAAAGGCATCCGACAGCCCGCACGCATTGAGCACTTCCTCGATGCTATCCATCGGAGCCGAGCTAGCAAGCGCCACGCGAACGCCACGGCGCGGCAGCTCTCGAATCGTATCCACGGCGCCTGGGTTAATCAAAGCCTGATAGTCGCGCGGACGCTTATGCGCCCACTCGTCCCAACGGGCCAACGCTTCCTCGCCAGTAAAATGCCCCTTACCGGCGCGCTCAAACCAATCGACCAGCATATGCAGGAAGAACTGATGCGAGGTACCGACCTGCCCATTCAACTCCTCTTGAGTCAGATTAAGCCCAAGCTCCTTGGCAAACGCGGCAGTCTCGCCCAGGTAGTAATACTCGGTATCGACAATCACGCCGTCCATGTCAAAGATAACGGCGTCGAACGGAAATGCGGACACGGCACCCCCCTAACAAAAGGGCACCTGTAAGCAGGCGCCCGAACCATGCATTATCGGCGATTCTAACCCAGCAGCTTATCCAGCGCCACCGCAATACCGTCTTCGTTGTTATTGGCGGTCACCATCTGGGCCACAGCCTTAACCTCATCGACGGCGTTGCCCATGGCAACACCGGTGCCGGCCCACTCAATCATGGACTTGTCGTTCTGGCCGTCGCCAAACGATACGACCTCACTGGCATCGATGCCGAGCTTGGGCAGGGCACCCTCGAGCGCACGGGCCTTGTCGATACCGGGCGCCGTGTACTCAAAGTACCAGTCAGCCGTAAACATGCCCGAAAGCGTCTGCTTAAAGGGCGCATACATCTCCTCGTGATGCGCTTGCAGATAGGCCGGGTCGCCCGCAGTGAGCAGCTTGTCCACGGGATAAGCATCAGCGACCTCATGCAGGCTCTCCACCTCGCGAATCTTAAGATCGCACGCGTCGCGCTCATACTTGACGATATTCTTCTGCGAGCCGTCAGGCAGCGTGATCATGCAATGGTACGAGTCCTCGACGTGCAAATCGCGACCGAGCGAAATCATAGGGATCACGTCAAAATTACGCAGGTGATCAATCAGGCGATGCAATTCGTCGGCAGGCATAGCCTGATCGAACAGCACCTCGTCGGTCTGGGCATCGACGACGTGAGCGCCGTTAAAGGCCACCAGCAGACCGTCATGGTTTTGAAGGTCGAGCTCCTGCGCCAAGGCGTGCAGCCCCCATGCGGGACGGCCCGAAGCCAAAATGAGCTTAATGCCCGACTCCTGCGCCGCGAGCAGCTTCTCGCGCGTACGCGGGCTAATCACTTTCTGGTCGTTGGTGAGCGTACCGTCGATATCCATCGCGATGGCTTTGATTGCCATATATGCCTCCCTGTCATTGAACAACCTTGTCTGAGCCATCATACAGAACACCCACCGCGACTCCGTTTGCAACGGGCAAAAAGTCATATATTGTCTCAAACATGAACGGGACGCCATCTCGGGGCTCAGTCGTTCCAGCCCAAACGCCGAGCCACCACATGCAAAGCTGGCGACACCAATCGCGACCGTTCCACAAATCTCATTTCATCCCGTAGAAAAGAAATTTCAAAAATAGTTCTTGCCAAATCAGCAAAACGAACGTACTTTAAAGATGACTGCTCCGGTGGTCATCATTTGATCGAGCATATTCAGTTTCAGTTTTCAGCGTGTAAGAGAAGGAAGATCGGCAAAGTACAACCCCAAACGCAATGACAACTTAATGAGGTAACTGCCACATGTGAGGCACCCAGGGCATTGCTGTCTCGATTTTGAGCACGATGCCTTCCGCCTTGCATGGGCCGTTCCATCCCGCCCCTGCAGCAACTGCCTCACGGGCTCATTGAAAACCGCATAGCACCCCAACGTCAGCACATCACCCACGGCAAGCACATCACTCACGACAACCAACACATCAACAAACAGCACGAACATCAACCGATTGGAGAAGCTATGACAAACCACCACGCTGAAGACGGCGATAAGAAAAGCATTTTGGATGCCCGCATTGAGCGAGCATATGCAAACGAATATGACGCCGCCTTTGCCGCCGCGACCATCAAGAACTACGCGTCGCTACCGATCGCGACGATCTTGGCCGACCACCCCCAACTGCTGAAGCGCTGCACAAAGATCATGGGCGACCCCGACATTCGCAAGCTGACAGACCCCTATGCCCCAAAACGCGACAACGATTCGTACGTTCTTACCGTAGGCTGCCTAGCCCATATGCTTACGGCGCTCGACACGAAACTCAAGCTCGAATGGGAACCCGACGAGCGTCATGAACTCGAAAGCAAGCGGAACACCCTGCGCACCGCACTGTTCCTTCCGTTGGACGGCCTCAAGCGCTGCAACGTCGAGCTCAATACACAGGCGCGGCAAAAGCCCGGGACCACGGGGCAGAAAACTCCAAGACCCCATGCGGCCATCGTCGACCGCAACCGATATAACCGCATGACCGCGCACTTTTCCGCCGAGGGAGCAGCCATAAGGACGCTGATCGACCTGCTGTGCCTCCTGAACATCAACGAGCTATTTGAGGGCTATCTCGCCCTTGTTCCCGCGACGGCACCCAAGTCGGTAGCAAAGATCATCGAGACCTGCAGACGCCAGTTTGAGCGCCATCGCAATGGCAGCGAGATGAACGCCAGCATCGCGCAGTACTACGCGGCTCATTACAAAAATGACGGATGTGCCCCTGTCGAGCATCAGCTGCGGCTCGCCTATACCACGCCCGCCGCAACGCTCTATCGCTTTGGAGCCCTTGGCGCTTGCGAGCCGCACGAACAGGCAGCCTGCCCCACAACCGAGCTCGATCTCAGGCTCGGACGAACCCTGTAGCCCACCAGCCCCTGCGCGGGCTATAACCCTATTCCACAACACAACCAACAGAAAGGAGTCCTCATGGACACCAATCATTCCCCCATCATCAGCCCCCTCACCATGCGTGAATCCGCCCGAGGCATCACGCTCACCAGCATTTACGATGAGATGCTCGCCCGTCGCGAGCTCTCCGTCATGGGAAACATCGAAACCCCGATGGCCCACGACCTATGCCAGCAGATCCGCCTGCTCGATGCCACCGACCCCAGCCGCCCCATCACCATATTTGTCGCCAGCGCCGGCGGAAGCGTGCGATCGGGTCTTGCGATCTATGACGCCATGCGCCTCGCATCGTGCCCCATCCGCACCGTCTGCCTGGAATTCGCCGCGTCCATGGGCGCCGTGATCTTTATGGGCGGCGACGATCGCCGTATGGCGCCCCATGCAGAGCTCATGATTCACGACCCACTGATCCCCCAGGGGGCAGACGGCTCGGCACTTGCGCTGCAGGAAACCAGCCGGCGTCTCATGCAGACCCGCAAGACCCTCACGCAAATCCTCTCGGACCGCAGCGGCCTCACGCCCAAGCGCATCCAGTCCCTCACCGCAAAAGACACCTACCTTTCGGCCGAGCGCGCCGTCGAGCTCGGCTTTGCCCACGAAATCCTCTCGACCACCAAGGAGGTCGCCCATGTCTAACCTCGCCAGCCGCCTCGCCGCATCTGAGTCCGCATTGTCCACCATCCTCGCCAAGGATCGAACGCTTTCCTGCGACACCCGCCAAACGGGACTCAACAACAATGCACTTGTGATCGGCCCCTCGGGAGCCGGCAAGACCCGAAACGTCCTCAAGCCCAACCTACTGCAAATGAACGCAAGCTACATCGTGCTCGACACCAAAGGCACGCTCTGTCGCGAAGTGGGACCCGTGCTGGCAGCCCACGGTTACCGCGTGCAATGTCTCAACTTCGCCGACCTCAACACCGTCCCGGCCCTTGCGCCCGGCATCGAGCGCTGCGGCTACAATCCCCTGAGGCACATTCGCCGCAAGGCGGACGGCAGGCCCAACCAGCAGGACATCCTCTCGGTGGCAAAGGCCATCTGCCCCATCGAGGACAACAACCAGCCTTTTTGGGATCATGCGGCGGCAAACCTGCTGTCGTGTCTTATCGCCTACGTCACCGAACAGCTACCCGCCGACGAGCAGACGATCAGCTCGGTCATCAAGCTGATCGAGCACCTGCAGGACGGTGCCACGGGTCGATTGTTTGACGACCTGATCACGACCGACCCCCAAAGCTATGCCCTCTCGCTATGGCGGCGCTACGCCATTACGCAAAATGCCGAGCGCATGCACGCGAGCATCGTCGGCATCCTTGCCGAAAAGGTCATGTGTCTGGGATTCGACGGTGCGGCACAGCTCTATCGTGAGTGCCATCAGGTGGACTTCGCTTCCATGGGACACACCCCCTGCGCCCTGTTTGTAACCGTGAGCGATATTGACCGCAATCTCGATCCGCTGACCGGCCTCTTTATTTCGCAGGCGTTTATGGGCCTCATTCGTGAGGCCGATAGGCAGCCCGACGGCAGCCTGCCCGTGCCCGTGCGCTTTATGCTCGATGACTTCGCAAATCTGCAGATCCCCCAGATCGACAACGTGCTCTCGATTATCCGAAGCCGCAACATCTGGGCAACGCTGCTGCTGCAGTCGACCAACCAGCTCGATGCGCTCTATGGCGAGGCACGCGCACGCTCCATCATGGGCAACTGCGACACGCATCTGGTGCTGGCGTTCCAGGATCCCGAGAGCGCTCGGGTGTTTTCCGACCGCGCCGACGCACTGCCCAGCACGCTCATGGCGACGCCGATCGATCGCTCGTGGCTCTTTGTGCGCGGCCACACTCCCGAACACGCTGGTTT
>USTC01000114.1 GCA_900557505.1 uncultured Collinsella sp. | reverse complement strand
GATGGGGTTCACTCTGGATACGATGCCTAGCCATGCTCATCTGCACGCCGGTTGCCGTCCTGGCTGCGGTCTATCTGGCCGAGTACGCCAAACAGGGCAAGGTCGTCGACATCATTCGCTATGCTGCCGATGCCCTGGCCTCGGTGCCCTCCATCGTTATGGGCCTCTTTGGCTACGCCTTGTTTGTCGAGGCTATGGGTCTGGGCCTTTCGATGGTCTCGGCCGCCCTGGCGCTGGCACTTCTGATGCTGCCTATTGTCATGCGTACCACCGAGGAGGCAATCCGCGCCGTTCCGCGCTATATCCGTTGGGGTGCATATGGCCTGGGCGCCACCAAGTGGCAGGTCGTCTCCAAGATCGTGCTTCCTTCGGCTTTTGGCCGCATCGCCACCGGCATCGTGCTTGCCATCGGCCGCGCCATCGGCGAGACCGCCGTGGTGCTCTACACCATGGGTCAGGCCATCAACCTGCCTATTTCGCCGCTCGATTCCGGTCGTCCCATGACCGTTCACCTGTATCTGCTTGCCAATGACGGCATCAACATGAACGCAGCCTACGGCACTGCGCTTTTGCTGATGGCGATTATTCTGGCCTTCAACCTGTTTGCGCGCTATCTGTCGCGCAAACGCCGCTAGTTAAGGAGTCCCATGTCCGTCTATCAGTCCGCTCCCACGCCGGAGCAAGCGGCCATCACGGCCAAGGATTTCAACTTTTGGTACGGTGACTTTCATGCGCTGACGGGGCTCGACCTCAACATCGCCAAAAACGCCATCACCTCGTTTATCGGTCCTTCGGGCTGCGGCAAATCGACGTTTTTGCGCTGCATCAACCGTATGAACGACCTGATCGAGGGCACCCGCGTCGAGGGCACCATGACGCTCGGCGGCAACGATATCTATGCCGAGGGCGTCGACCCGGTCGACCTTCGCCGTCGCGTGGGCATGATTTTTCAGCAGCCCAACCCGTTCCCCAAATCCATCTACGAGAATGTCGCTTTTGGCCCTCGTCTGCAGGGCGTGACTAGCAAAAGCGACCTCGATGACATCGTGGAAGAATCGCTCAAGCGCGCCAACCTCTGGAAAGAGGTATCCAATCAGCTCAACAAGGACGGTTTGGCGCTCTCGGGCGGTCAGCAGCAGCGTCTGTGCATTGCGCGTGTGCTTGCGGTGCAGCCCGATGTCCTTCTGATGGACGAGCCCTGCTCCGCCATCGACCCCACGTCCGTCTCCAAGGTCGAGGATCTGATGGCCGAGCTGGCGCCCGAGATGACGATCATCATCGTCACGCATTCTATGCAGCAGGCCGCTCGTATTAGCGACTACACCGCATTTTTCTTGCAGGAAGTTGCCGGCGAGCCCGCCACGCTCATCGAGTATGGTCAAACCGACGCGATCTTCACCAGCCCGGTGGATTCACGGACGGAAGACTATATCACCGGCCGCTTTGGCTGATCGGTGCGACTAGTCCCAAGCCGATCGGACCTGGTCCGGTGCGTATTCACTGTGCGGGCGGCATGACCGCACCCAACTGATTGGAGTGAACCATGCGCAAACTGTTTTCCCGTCAGCTCATCGAAGCCCGTCACGAGATGCTGAGCATCTACGAGGCTGTAGACCTGGCGCTTCACGACGCCGTGAAGGCCTATGTGACCGACGATCGCAAGCTCGCCACCAAGACCAAGAAGCGCACGCTCTCGATCGATGCGCGCTGCGCCAACTTGGAGGCCGTGTGCTACAACCTGATCGCTACGCAGTCGCCGGTCGCCTCCGACTTCCGCTTGCTGCAGACGATCATCTACGTCGACTTTAACCTGCAGCGCATGACCGATAAGGTTCGCCAGATCTGCCGCGCCACGCGTCACATGGTCAAGGCCGACATCTCGCTGCCCCAGGAACTCGTCGCTACGGTCGAGGCCGAGGCCGAGGCTGTTTACCAGGTGCTGGGTTCGTCACTTTCTGCGCTCGTCACCAACGACATGTCCATCATCTGCAACCTGGCCGGCGAGGACGAGCCGGTGCATGCGGCGTACGAGAAGTTCTTCCGCACCTTTAACCGCATGGACACGGGCGATTTTATGGACGACGACAGCAACTATGACGACCTGCGCCGCGCCATCATGGTCTCGCGCTACCTCGATCGTATCGCCTCGATTTCGATCGATGCCGCCTGCCGTCTGACCTTCCTTTTGACCGGACAGCGTATGACTGCCGGCGATATCGCCCGTACGGACGAGGATGAGCTTGAGAGCATGCGCGTGCCTTCGGGCGAGGGTGTCATCATGAGGCCTGCCGTCGATGCACACTATGTTGCCAAAGTGCCCGCTAACGAGGTGAGCGAGGGTCTCCGCTACCTGCTCGAGCACCTCGAGGACGAGGATGACTCCGAGGACGACGAGGAGTAGGGCGGCCCCGTTCGTCGAAAGATTGTAAATACCTAAGTGAGCGCGGCCTTGCACATGCGAGGCCGCGCTCTTGCGTTAGCATGGGACTACTTGTTTGGCTGTCTGCGGAGGCGATTGGCAATGGATAACTATTTGGACTTGATACGCGCTCGCCGCGAGCAGATTCTGGAACGTTTTTATGCGGCGCTCGATCGCGCAGGCCGTCCCCACGACGCCGCGCGCCTCATTGCCGTGTCCAAGACCGTTGGTGTCGATGAGACCGTTGCCGCCATCCAGGCGGGGTATCGCCATTTTGCCGAGAACCGCCCGCAGGAGCTCGTTCGCAAGCTTGCGGGCCTCGTAGAGCATCCGGAGCTACCCGAGGTGCGCTTCGATATGATCGGCAACCTGCAGACCAACAAGATCAATGCGGTTCTGGGCTCGGCCGAGCTGATTCATTCGGTAAGCTCGCTGCATTTGGCTCAGGCCATCTCGAGCCGTGCGGTCCGCAGCTCGTCGTTCCGCAAGATTGAGGCGGGCGAGCTCTCCGGCCCCCAGCGCGTGCTGCTCGAGGTTAATGTGAGCGGCGAGGAGTCCAAGGGCGGCTTTTCGCCCGACGAGGTTCGCGCTGCCGCAAGTGAGCTTGCAGAGCTTGAGGGAATTTGTGTGCAGGGCCTTATGACTATGGCGCCCCGGGGGAATAAGGATGTGGCGCGCCGCACTTTTGCCGGACTTCGCGAGCTAAGGGATGAGCTTGAGGCGACGCACTCCGACCTGAGCCTGCCCGAACTTTCCTGCGGCATGAGCGAGGACTTTGAGCCTGCCCTTGAGGAAGGCTCTACGCTCGTTCGCCTGGGCAGGGTAGTATTTAGCCCGGAGTTTGCAGTAAAATAAGGCTCTGAAGTGCGCACTGATTATCGGAGCGCCTGCACTAAACCGCGAGAGGACACAACCATGGGCTTCCTTGACGAGATTAAAAATAAGATGCACCTGGGCGGCCAGCAGGGTTACGACCAGGGTTATGGTCAGGACGACGACTACGGCTACGATGACGGCTATGACGATGGCTACCAGAACAACGGTTACAGCGGTGCCTCGGGCGAGGGCTTCTACACCCAGGATGAGCCGAGCAACGGCCTGTTGGGTCAGACGCGCCGCGGCGAGGCCGAGTCGGTGGCCGTGTACACGCGCTCCGGTCAGCTGGTCGGCGACGATTCTCGCCACGCTACGACCTACAACCCGCCGTCGCGCTCGCAGGAGACGGTTGCGGGCGGTTATCGTCCCGGTGCCTACGACACGCCGTCGAGCTACGCCGAGAGCACGCGTGCCCGCGCTGCTGTCCCCGCACCTGCTCCCTCACCGAGCGATGCCTCGGCGTATGCGAGCAACATCATCAACGCTACGCCGCAGCTGCCGGCCTATGTCCTGCGCCCCGAGAGCTATGACGACGTAGAGACCGTCGTGCGTCGCGTGCGCACCAAGCAGCCTGTCGCGCTGATTTTTGTGGGCGTTCGTACCGAGGTCGCCAAGCGCGTCCTGGACTTCTCTTACGGCTTTGCCTGCGGCCTGGGCGCCACCGTTAAAGAGGTTGGCGATCGCGTGTTTATGGTGCTGCCCGCCGGTTGCGAGGTCAAGGATTCGGACCTCAAAAAGCTCCGTGCCGACGGCTACCTTAAGTAAAGACAAGACGAGGAGATTCTCATCAACATCTACACCATTGTCCAGCTGGTCAATACGCTGTTCAACTTCTACTCCACGCTCATCGTTGTCTACTGCCTTATGACGTGGATCCCTATGAAACAGGGTGGATTGCTACAGGATATCGCCGTTGTTCTCGATAGCGTGTGCGGCCCGTGGCTCAATTTGTTCCGCCGGTTTATCCCGCCCATGGGCGGCGTCGATTTTTCACCGGTCGTTGCGATTATTGCGTTGCAGTTGGTGCAGAAGCTGGTTCTGCAACTTCTTATAGGTATACTCATATAAAACTGGCTTAGTAACTCACGTCGGGCGCACGGCGCCAAGGCGAAGATAAAGGAGAACTTGTTATGGCTATTACCCCTGCTGACATTCAGGCTCAGACCTTCTCTGAGGCCAAGCGCGGCTACGATCCCGCCGAGGTCGACGTCTTCCTGGAGACCCTGTCCTCTGAGGTCGACGCCATGCTCGCCAAGATCGTCGATCTTAAGGGTCGTCTGACTGCTACCGAGCAGCAGCTTGCCGATACGCAGGCCCAGCTTGCTCAGGCTCAGGATGCTGCCGCACAGGCCGTTCCCGCCGCCCCCGTGGCCGCTCCTGCACCCGACTTCTCCGCTCAGGAGCGTCAGATTTCCGCTGCCCTGATTGCTGCCCAGCAGACCGCCGAGGGCATTGTCAACGACGCCAACGAGAACGCTGACCGTATCCGCAACGAGGCCGACGCCAAGGCCCGCGAGGTCATCCGTCAGGCCCTGACCGAGAAGCAGGCCGAGCTTGAGGAGATCGACCGTCTTAAGGCTTCCCGTGAGGAGTTTAAGGCCGAGTACCTCAAGCTCATCCAGCACTTCATGGACGATGCTCAGAACTTAGAGATAGATACAATTATTGGTAAGAACCACAAAGGTGCCATTCTTACCATTA
>USTC01000113.1 GCA_900557505.1 uncultured Collinsella sp. | reverse complement strand
GTGCTGCTGCAGGTGGGCATTTTGGTGCTGTGCAGCCTGTGGGGCGTGGGACGCGCCAACCAGGATCTGCTGGTGTGCATGGTGACCTATACGCTGCTAGCCTCGCTTACGCTCACAAGCTTTTTCTCCATGCCGGTCACGCGCTTTTTGGCCGACATGCTCTTTGCCGAGCGCGAAGAAGAGGTTCTGCCCTCGTTTTGGGGCTCCAACGCCATCATGCTCGTTGCGGGCACGGTGCTTTACGGCGTATTTTTGCTGTTCTCGGGCGCCACGCTGCTGCAGGGGCTGCTGTGCCTATGGCTGTTCAACATTATGATCGTCAACTGGAACGGCATGAGCTATCTTACGGCCATCAAGGATTACCGCGGCATTCTGTGTAGCTTTGCCGCGGCCATTGGCGTGGCATGCCTGTGCGCCCTGTGCTCGCTGGCGCTGGGACTGCCGCCGGTCGAGGGCCTGCTGGCTTCGATCGCCCTGGGCTACGGTGTGATGCTCGCCTGGGATGTGGTGCTGCTGTACCGGTATTTTCCTCAGAGCGACCGCAGCCCCTGGCTCTTTTTACAGCGGCTCGATCAGTTCATGCCGCTGGCGCTCACGGGCCTGTTTACCAACCTGGGGCTCTTTGCGCACCTGGTGATCATTTGGGTCGGTCCCATTGGCGTGCAGGTCAAAGGCCTGTTTTACGGCGCGCCCTATCATGATGTGCCGGCGTTGCTTGCGTTTTTGACCATTCTGGTCACGACCGTCAACTTTGTGGTGTCGGTCGAGGTAAACTTCTATCCGCGCTACCGCGACTACTACAGCCTGTTTAACGACGGCGGCGTGGTGGGCGACATCGTGGTGGCCGAGGAGGAAATGCTCGCCACGCTCAACCGGGAGCTGCGGTTTTGCGCGCTCAAGCAGCTATTTGTGACGGCAGCGGTCATCTCGCTCGAGACCACGGTGCTCTCGGCCCTGCCACTCGGCTTCAACAACCTAATGCACGGGTATTTTCGCACGCTGTGCGTGGGCTATGGCCTGTATGCCGTGGGCAATACGGTGATGCTTATCTTGCTGTACTTTACCGACTACAAGGGCGCCGTGCTTGCCTCCGGGCTGTTCGCGGGCGTGGCGGGGCTGGCGACCATCGTCTCGCTGTTCTTTCCGCAGCAGTTTTATGGCTTTGGCTTTTTGCTCGGCGCGGCGGTGTTTTTTGTTGTGGCGCTCATGCGGCTCGATACCTATACCGCCAACTTGCCGTATCGTATTCTGAGCCAGCAGCCCATTGTGGCGACCGACAAAACGGGTCGCTTTACGGAGCTGGGCTGCTTGCTTGACCGTGCCGAACAGCGCTACGAGGAACTGCGTCTAGAGGGCGAGCCGCATGGTGTGTTTGAGCGCACGGTGGTTCGCGTGTATCGCAATCGTTGGGGAGGTCCTGATGACCGATAGGATGATATCGCGTCGCCGCTTGATTGAGGCGGCTGCCGGAGCGCTGCTGCTTTCGGGCTGCTCGTCTCAGGACGAATCCTCGACAAAAAAGACCAAGAAGCAGGGCAAGATTAATAAGGCCGATGCGTCTAGCGAGACCAAGCACCTTCGCGACAAGGATGAGTTGTACGAGGTCTACGACGACTCGGGCATCGTATGCATGTACCTGACGGTCTCGCGTGGCAACAGCTCCGAGAACACCGACCATAGCTGGGCCGAGATCAATACCTACTCGGTCTACGACTATGCCGACATGGGCGTGACGCGCTATCAGGTTATGGGCCTGCTGCAGCCTGGCGATGATAAGGGGCCCGTTGCTGGCGAGGTCGGCTATGGCGAGGAGGCGCCCAACGCCACGGTGCAGGTGCGCGGCCAGACGTCGAGTACCTATACGCAAAAGAACTACAAGGTGGAGCTCAAAAAGGGCAAGGGCACGTGGCGCCAGCAGCGCGCGATTGCGCTTAACAAGCACATGGGCGAGGGCATGCGCTTTCGTAACAAGATGGCCTATGACCTCATTCGCGGGATTCCTCAGATGATGGGCCTGCGCACACAGTTTGTGCACTTATGGGTGTGCGACCAGACCGAAAAATCTAACGACACCTTTGAGGACTACGGCCTGTTTACGCAGGTCGAGCAGCTCAACAAGACGGCGCTCAAGGCCCACGGTCTGGATAAGAGCGGGCATCTGTACAAGGTGAACGGCTTCGATTTCCATCGCTTCGAAGACACCATCAAGCTGGCGGATGACCCCGACTATAACCAGACGGCCTTTGAGGGCATGCTCGAGATTAAGGGCGACTCGGACCATACCAAGTTGATCGAGATGCTCGATGCGCTCAACGACGATACGCAAAAGATCGACGATGTGCTCGACACCTACTTCGATACCGAGAACCTGGTCTATTGGATGGCGTTTCAGATCTTGACGGGCAATTGCGATACGCAGAACCGCAACTGCTATCTGTACAGCCCGCTTAACTCAAAGGTCTGGTACATCCTGGATTGGGATAACGACGGCATGCTGCGCAAGCTCGAGTTGAGCCTGACGGGATTCTCGGATTATGCGAGCTGGGAGCGCGGCGTGAGCAACTACTGGGGCAACGTGCTATTTAACCGCGCGTTGCGCAGCAAGTCGTTCCGCAGCGAACTCGATAGCGCCGTCAAGGACCTGCGCTCGTATTTGACCGAGGATCGCCTGGCCAAGATGGTCGAGCATTATCGCGAGGTCACGGAGCCGCTCGTCTTTGCTGCGCCCGACCTGGAGAATCTGCCCGTGACCAAGGACGAATACAAGCAGATTGCCGCGGCGATTCCTTCCGAGATCGAGGAGAACTATAAGAGCTTCCGCGAGAGCTATAAAAAGCCCATGCCGTTCTACATTGGCGTGCCGCAGATCGATAACGGTAAGCTGCGCATCAACTGGGATGCGTCCTACGACTTTAAGGCGCGCGACATTCGCTACACCGTAGAGCTTGCGAGCGACTATGCCATAAGCGACGTGGTCTTTAAGGCCGAGGACGTGCTGCTTCCCGAGGTGACCTGCGATGCGCCCGATACCGGTCAGTATTTTGTGCGCGTGCGTGCCACCAACTCCGACGGCTATACGCAAGATGCGTTTGACTACTATGTGACCGACGACGGCAAGCACTACGGCATGAAGTGTTTTTACGTGCAAGACGGCGGTAAGGTCGTGGAGGATACGTATGAGGAGGGCTAGCGCTCTGCTTGAGCGCCTGGCGGCTCCGCCTGTGCGTGCCACGCAGGAGCGTTACCGCCACGAGCTCAAATATCTTATTAACGAGGGCGAGCACGCCGCGCTTGCCTGTCGCATGGCGCCGGTGTTTAAGCTGGACAAGCATGCACAGGCGGGTGGTTACACCATTCGCAGCCTATACTTTGACGACTACTGCAACTCGGCCTACGAGGAAAAAGACGCCGGCATTCTCATGCGCAAAAAGTATCGCGTACGCATCTATAACGGCAGCGACAAGGTGATTAAGCTCGAGCGCAAAAAGAAGTACGGCAGCTGGATCTACAAGGAGGACGCGCCGCTCACGCGTGGCGAGTTTGAGCAGATTCTGGCTGGCGACTACGGCTTTTTGCTAAGGAGTCCCTATCCGCTCTGCCGCGAGTTCTACATCGAGTGTATCTGCAACATGATGTGCCCGCGGACCATCGTGGACTACGAGCGCGAGCCGTGGGTGATGGATGAGGGCACCGTGCGCATTACGTTTGACATGAACGTGCGTGCCGCGGTGGGCAGCTTCGATATCTTTGACGCGGCGCTGCCCGCGCTGCCGGTCCTGGAGCCCGGCAAGCTGGTGATGGAGGTCAAGTTTACGGAGTTTTGCCCGCAGCTGGTGCGCGATATGGTGCCGCCGGGCGCGACCGAGCTTACGGCGGTCTCCAAGTACTGCCTCTGTTACGAAAAGACCGCCTACCTGCGCGGATTTAATTACTGGGAATCGGATTTTGAGAACCGAGGGGATATTTAGACCATGAGCACCAGGGACTTTTTTAAGAACTCCGTTTTGGAGGCGTTTGGCCAGGTCGACCCTGCCAAGATCGGCCTGTCGCTGCTCGTGGCGCTCGCCATGGGCATCCTGATCTATTACGTCTACAAGCGCTTTTTTACCGGCGTGGTGTATTCGCGTAGCTTTGCCGTGACGCTTGTGGGCATGTGCGTGCTCACCTGCATGGTTACGCTCGCGATCTCGACGAACGTGGTCATCTCGCTCGGTATGGTCGGTGCTCTGTCCATCGTCCGTTATCGTACGGCGGTCAAGGACCCGCTCGACCTGCTGTATCTGTTTTGGTCCATTACCACGGGCATTACGGCGGGCGCCGGCATGTATGCGCTCGTGGCGCTCACGGCGGTGGTGATCGTGGTGATGATCGCCGGCTTTGCGAGCCACCAGGACAAGGCGCGCGTGTACATGATGGTCATCCACTACACGGGCCAGACCACTGGCGACGATATCGTGCGCGCGTTTGGGCGCACCAAGTTCACCGTCAAATCTAAGACCATGCGCGGCGACAAGGTCGAGATGGCCGTCGAGGTGTTCTCTGACGGTGTGGATATGCCCTATGCCGACGCCATCCGCGCGCTCGACGGCGTGGAGGACCTGACGTTGATCCAATACAACGGCGAGTACCACGGCTAACTATGTTCCGGCGTTCTAACGAACGCTGGACCGCTCGACGCTGCGCGGACATCTGCCGGGCGATCTGCCGCTCAAACCGTCGCTCGCGTACATAAAGTACGCTTCGCTCCTCTTTCGCGGCACCTCGTCACGGCAGCTGCCCGCTCGCTGACGTTTGCTCGACCTGGGCGGTTGAAATGATCCATGGGCCCGTCTCATTTGCTCAATTTGCTGGCATGGGTTGGGTATTATGGTGAAAGCGATTTCAATGACAGGGGTGCTCGTGGTAAAGATGAAAGATGTGGCCGAGTTGGCGGGCGTTTCGAGCGCCGCCGTCTCGCGCTACCTCAACGGCGGATATATCTCTGCGGACAAGGCCGAGCGCATTAAGCAGGCGATTGAGCTGACAGGATACGTGCGGTCC
>USTC01000112.1 GCA_900557505.1 uncultured Collinsella sp. | reverse complement strand
CATGGCAATGCCCACATCGGCGCGGGTGAGCACGGGCGCGTCGTTGATACCGTCGCCGACAAAGGCGAGCTTGCCCTTGCCGTTCTCGCTCGCAAGCAACGCCTCAACACGGTCGACCTTGTCGCCCGGCAGCAGCTGCGCGTGGAACTCGTCGAGGCCGAGCTGCTTGGCCACCGCAGCAGCCACTTCCTCGCGGTCGCCCGTGAGCATGACGGTGCGCTTGACGCCGGCGGCGTGCAGGTCGCGGATCGTCTGATCGGCATCGGCTTTTACGGTGTCTGCAATCACGATGTGGCCGGCGTACACGCCGTCAACGAGCACGTGGAGGATCGTGCCGACAACCTCACAATCCGGTGCTTCAACGCCGGCCGTGGCGAGCATCTTTGCGTTGCCAACAACGACGTGCTTGCCGTCGATGGTTGCCGTCACGCCGTGGCCCGCGTCGTTGGCGGAGTCGCTCACGCGCTTGGGGTCGACCTCGCCCTCGTAGGCGACGCGCACGGACTGCGCGATGGGGTGATCGGAGAACGACTCCGCAAGGGCTGCGACCTCAA
This sequence comes from uncultured Collinsella sp., assembly GCA_900557505.1. Taxonomy (GTDB): domain Bacteria; phylum Actinomycetota; class Coriobacteriia; order Coriobacteriales; family Coriobacteriaceae; genus Collinsella. Next base: position 4,503 of record USTC01000112.1, on the reverse strand, counting down.
GCAACGACTGCTCGGTATAGCCTGCCTCGGGGTGTACCGCCACGACCGAGAACGTGCCGTTGGTGAGGGTGCCCGTCTTGTCAAAGACGACGGTGTCCACGTCGGCGAGCGTTTCGAGGTAGTTGGAGCCTTTGATGAGAACGCCCAGCTTGGAGGCGCCGCCGATGCCGCCAAAGAAGCTCAGCGGCACGCTGATCACCAACGCGCACGGGCAGCTGACGACCAGGAAGGTCAGGCCGCGCAGGATCCAGTCGGACCAGGCGCCGGTGACCAGGCCGCCGCCAAGGGCGAGCACCGCGGCCGCGCCGGTGACGGCGGGGGTGTAGACGCGGGCAAAGCGTGTGATGAAGTTCTCGGTGCGCGCCTTCTTTTCGCTGGCATTCTCCACGAGCTCCAGGACGCGCGCGACGGTGGACTCACCAAACGGCTTGGTGGTGCGCACGTGGATGAGGCCCGTCATGTTGATGCAGCCGCTGATGATATCGTCGCCGGACTTGGCGGGGCGGGGGACTGACTCGCCCGTGAGCGCGGCGGTATCGAGCTGGGTTTCGCCTTCGACGATGACGCCGTCGATAGGCACGCGCTCGCCGGGCTTGACCACGATCACGGTGCCGACGGCGATGTCATCGGGAAAGACCTGTTCGAGCGTGCCGTCGGCTTGCTCGACGTTAGCGTAGTCGGGCGCGATGTCCATCATCGCGCTGATCGACTTGCGGCTCTTGCCCACGGCGTATGCCTGGAACAGCTCGCCGACCTGGTAGAACAGCATGACGGCGGCGCCTTCGGCCATGTGCGGGTCGGTATCGGGGAAGAGCACCATGGCAAACGCGCCGATGGTTGCGACTGCCATAAGGAAACTCTCGTCGAAGGCCTTGCCGCGGCGGATGTTATTGAATGCCTTTTGCAGTACGTCGTAGCCGGCAATCAAAAACGGCACGAGGAACAGCACAAAGCTGGCGTAGATGTCGCCCGGGGTGCCGAACGCGGCGGCGAGGGTGCCAAGCTCATCGAGGGCGTACACCACGGCAAAAATGCCCAGCGCTACCAGGATGCGGTTGCGCTTATGCTCGAGTGACTCTTTTTTCTTGCGCTTCTTCTTTTTCTTTTTGGGGTCGGCAGTGGCCATGACTCGTATCCTTCCAATTGAATGTATGAACACTCGCTCATATAATTTCGCGAGCAAAGGCCTCGGCAAGCGCGGCCTTGCAGGCTGGCGTAAACCTGGGCTAGAGAATGATCTCGCAGTCCGGCTCGGAGTCGGCCGTAAACTCCACGACGCGGTTGAGCACCTCGTCGAACTCGGTGTCATCGGCCTCGAGCGTCAGCTTCTGGGTCATAAAGTTGACGGACACGGATTTGACGCCCTCGAGCTTGGCCAGCTCGTCTTGAAGCTCGCGTGCGCAGTTGGCGCAGTCGATCTCGTCGAGTTTAAACTGCTTTTTCATGGTGGGTTCCTTTCCTTGTTTTGCGGCTTGGGTGCAGGCCGCGCTGGTACCGTGGTTGGTTGCTATTCGCAGATATGGCTCATGCCCTGGTTGAGCATGGTGTAGACGTGATCGTCGGCAAGCGAGTAGAGGATGTTGCGGCCGTCGCGGCGGAACTTGACCAGGTGCGACTGCTTAAGCGTGCGCAGCTGGTGCGATACTGCCGACTGCGAGGTTTCGGTTGCCTCGGCGATTTCGGCCACGCAGAGCTCGCGGCCCATGAGGGCATAGAGAATCTTGATGCGCGTGGTGTCGCTGAAGACCTTGAACAGGTCGGCGAGGTCGTAGAGAAGCTCCTCGTCGGGAAGGTCCTCGGGCGAGCAGGTGGTGGGGACGATTGGCTCAGTGGCCTCGGTGTCGGGCTTCGTTTCATCAACGCAGACGCTCATTGCAATATCCTTTCATATGAACATGCGCTCATATAACTCACTTCCGATTATATGAGCGCATGTTCATATGTCAATACAATTTGCGATAATTTCGATGACTGCTTGCTGTCTCTGCGATTTTCTGTGGGTTAGGATGCATCGACACAATGCTCGCCAACATATTTCGAGATGTTCGGCCAGCATGCTAAGAAAGCCGTCTCGAGAAGCATTAGAGCTGTTCATATTTGTACTTTATCTTGTTAAATACCGTGAGAATCAGTTCTTACTCTACGGGAGTTCCTGCAGAATCAGTTTTATCTAAAGTTATATTGAGCATTGCTGCGGCCAATCAGGCAAATCGGTGGCCGAATAAGTCGAAAAATGTAGGTGGACATCCGCAGAGACCGCCTTTAGAAGAGCGAATTCTCAATTAGATCAATAATCGCGTCGTCTTCCGCGCGGTTTTCATCGATTTTTGCGGACATTTCGCATTCCCATGGCCCATTGATTTCTTCAGCAAGGGCCCCAACGTGTTGCATGTCATCGGGTTCGGGCACATCGTTGATGCTCGGGTCATCAGCTTGCGGATATTGGCTTGCAATTTCGCGCTTGGTGGCCTCTTCTTCTTTGTGCGCCTCCAGGATGCGGCGACCGTATTCGAAGTAGCGCCGCAAGACAAATAGACGAAGATTTTCTTGCAGGATGGCGAAGTTGTCCGGGAGTCGACCGGGCCAGATCTTCTCGCGAATGCGAATCGCTTCCATGACCCGCCTAAAAGCGGACTGCTTGAAAAATGAATGACGACTAACTGTGATAACGGCATATCCCATGTTTCGCAGCGTGTTTCGGCGTTCCTCGTCAATTGATTGCTGCTCGGGCTCGTCGTGGTAAAAGCCGTTGTATTCGATATCGGTCATCGAATTTTCGAGCAGCGCGTCGAGGTAGAAAACCGTCCGTCGCGTTAGTGCGGCGTATCTTTTGGGGACTGGGATCGGATAATCCGTTTTGATGGCACGTATGGCTAAGCCACCCATTGACTTGGGCATTGTCAGCATCATGACAAACGCCGTTTCGAGTGGGGAACGACAGCCTTCGCGTACATAAGAAAGTGCTTTAAGGGCTTTATTGGATCCACGATACCCCGATGCCTCTGAAAAGAAGGCTCTGAGCTCTTCAACGCTGGTTAGGGCTGGGCGCTCGCGATATTGAGTTTCGTCGGACGTTTCAAGCGCGTAGGAGCCGCAGATTTCAAAGTAATACTCAACGAGCTCAGTAAGGTTGAGGTCGGCTGTTGCTTCTAACGCGCACAGCTTGATATCGACGATGTAGACGTTCGGCTCGAGTTCTAGGTAGCTTTCTGCATCAAACGTATAGCGCGAGCAGTGGCAGATGCAGCCCTTACGGTGCCTTTTGGCATTATTGGAAAACGTCAGCACATGGATGCTTTCAGAATCGACATTCTTTCTGTTGAGCCATGCTCGCGCCGCTTCCAGGTCGGACGTGGTCGGCGCAGACACCCTGATCTTTTCCATAGGTAAGGGATCGATCGCGTAGCTTGCGAGCGAGTTGGCTGTTTGGTATACAGCGCGTGCCGTGGTATGTGACAGAACGATTCCCATACGCGCATGATGGCATAGCAGACGCCACATACGCTCGAAACTTCGGGCAACGGTATTGGGGCGCGGCTTATCTTCTGCAAACGGTGGGCTTTTGAGCTGTCGTATCGAGGGAGCAGCTTCGGCTGGGGAGGTTTCTGCCAGCTGCGCCTTTTTTGGTGAACTTTAGTTGCGAATTCGTAGCCTCTAAGCGTTTTTGCTGACCGTCCAGATGCCTCACCAACATAATTTGAGTTATTCGGCCTTATCCTAAATGAATGGTGCGATCGCAACGTCTTATTCGAATTGATTCAGGTAGATTAATGGGGCTTGGTTGCGAAATTAAGGCGATTTTAGCTTCGATTGCGGTTCAAGGGGCCTTGACTAGTGGTTCAGCTGGCCGAACAACTCGAAAAATGTAGGTGGGCCAACCTGCCGACTATGTGAAGCACGCGTATTTGCTCGTTTTGATGAAAACTAGGGTGCAGCCATAAGGCTGCGCCCTAGTTTACTACGCGCCGGTGCGCCCAGACAGATTGCGCTGTGACTGGCAGGCGCTCCCGCAGATGGATCGGTTATTTCGCAAATAGGTTCTTGAGGTTGAACTCGGCTTGGACGGTACGGAGCATGAGGTCAGTGTCGTCGAGGCCCAGATGCTGCTCGTTGGCGTCGGCGGCGAGGGTTCCACGGCGGCGCGCCCAGTTCTCGAGCGCAGCGGGCGCGGACTCGCGGGGGAGCGAGCGCACGTCGGCGTCTAGGCTGCGGCAGATCTGGCGCGAGTCGATGACGATAATCTTGCCTGTGCGGCGTGCCTCGGCGTAACCGTCCAGATGAATTTTGAACCAGCTGTCCTCGAAGGCGGCGTTGTGCGCCATATAGGGATACTTCTTCATGAGCTTGAGCAGCTGCTTCTGCAACTCCTTGTTCTCGCGGAACGGCTTTTTGCCGTCGATGTCGTCCCAGGTGATGTGATGGATGTTCGATAGCGGCACATCCTCGCCGCGGTAGATGTCGGGCAGGCCGCAGTAGTGCGCCTCGGCGCCATTCGGCACGGCG
>USTC01000111.1 GCA_900557505.1 uncultured Collinsella sp. | reverse complement strand
ACGGCCTGCGTGCCAAGCTTGCCGAGCTGGCAGACCGCATCTTTGTGGCCGACGGCTGCCTGGCGAGCTTTACCGGCAGCGACGAGGACTTTGACGCGTACTGGGATGCCGCGGGCAACCTGGGGCTTGGCGCTGGCGACGGCGCTGCCAGCGGCACGCTTGTGGTGCCGGAGCCGCACGACCGTCACGAGGCGTTCGTTATCCCCAGCGACATCTGCTTTGCGGCAAGCGCGTGCGACCCGCGTCGCCTGGGCATCGACGTGACGGGCGCTTGGGCCGTAGCTGCCAACGCGCTCTCCTACGACTACCTGTGGAACGAGATCCGCGTGAAGGGCGGTGCGTACGGCTGCGGATTCCGCGCGGCCGGTGAGCGTCAAACGGCGTTCTACACCTACCGCGATCCGGCGGTCGATCCTTCGATTGAGCGCGTGGAACGCGCGGGCGCATGGCTCGGCAGCTTTGAGCCCGACGAGGCCGCCTTCGAGGGCTTTATCGTGAGCTGCGTGAGCGGCATGGACGCGCCCGTGAAGCCGTACGCGCTCACCAAGCGCCGCAATACGACCTACCTGGCCGGGCTCGATCCGCACGCACGCGAGGAGCGCCGCGCCCAGATGCTCGCGGCCACACCCGTTGAGCTTCGCTCGCTCGGCGCCGATGTGACGCGCATCGCAGCCGCGTCGCCCACCTGCGTCTTTGGCGGCCGAGACGTCATCGCCAAGAGCAATGCCGGCTTTAACGTCGTCGACCTGCTGGGCTAACCACAAAGGTAGATTTTTGGGGCATGCCTGAAAATCTACCTTTTCTTTTCCGCCGCTTGGGCGGGCCAGCTCAGCCCGTCCCACCAGTTTTGTCTCGATCTGTAACATCTAGGCGGCAATATCGGCTCCAGATGTTACAGATCGAGACGTTTCCGAATGTCGCCGGCTCTTTGTCTCGATCTGTAACAGCTAGGCCCATTTTTGCCGAGTTACTGTTACAGATCGAGACAAGCCGCCGCGAACACCCGCCTTTCAGCAAAAACCACCCAAAGGTGTCTGTCCCTTTGGGTGGTTTGCGAGTGGGCTGCTACTTGATAAACGGGTTCAGCCTGGCCCCTAACGGATCGAGCTCGTACATGGTTGCAAAGCACTCACGGCCATAATCGGAGTCATTGCTCCAGCTACCCTGGTCAACGTCGTACTCTGCATCCAGACGAATCCACTCCTCCGGCTTGTTCTTCTCGTGCTTGCTGCAGAAGTAGCGCTGGTACTCGACCTCGTGCTCAAACTCAAACTCGGCATCCGAACCGCGGCCGGCATACTCGTCGACCGACGTCAGGTTGCCGTGCTCGTCGTAATAGAACTCCGCATAGCCGCCGCGCTCGGAATCGATCCTGTCGAGCTTTCCGTCGCTGTACGAATAATCCACCGCGGCATACGAGTTCAGCGAGCCGTAATCGTTGCCGTGCGAATCATATGCCACAGGCGAGATACGCGAAATGTTGCCGTCCTTGTCATACTCGTAGCCTGCGGTGATCGTCCACCTGGTGCCCACGGTGTCGCCCTGGCAGTCCAGCGTAAAGGACGTCACGCGATCCTTGTCGTATCCGTACGAATACACGACCGTCCGAGGATTGGCCGGGCTGGTATCGGTGTTGGTCACCATGTTGCCGTCCTGGTAGACATACGTGCTCGCGCTCTCGCCGTAACCCGCATGGGTCGTCTTGTTGATCAGGTTTCCGTCCGCGTCGTAGGTAAACGTCGTGGTGCTCGACGAATCGCTAATGTCGGCATCGCAGTCGATGCGCGTGACGTTACCGTCGGCGTCGTACGTAAACGTGTTGACGCTCTCGTAACCGCCCGCCAGGTCTTCCTCAATCTCCGAAATGCGATGCGACTCATCGTGCTCGACGCTGTAACTTACGCCGCCACCTTGCTTGACGGCAGACGTGAAGCCCGTGACGTAACCGTTCTCGTCACGCTCGATCTCGTAGATATCGCCATACTGGTCCGATTTATCGGTGCCTTCGTAGGACACCGGCAGGCCAGCCACAGCTCGTCAAGCTGTGTGTCCTTAATGCCGGTAACCTTCGCATCCTGCGGCAGTTCCAACGTGGCGAGCTTCTTTTTGCCCGAAAGATCGACGCTTCTAAGATTTTCGGCATTTTTGAGGTCGAGCTTCTCGATGTTGTCGCAACCGTCCAGGTTAACGACGGTGACATTACTCGCCGAGTTAAGCTCGACGGTTTTAAGGTCTCCGCAACCCGAAAGGTCCAGGTTGACGAGTTTGTCGTCGCCGGACTCCACTGTAACGATATTGGGGAACGTCTTGCCCAGGCCCTGCGTCGACGCGATGCCGTCCAGCTCGACCGATGTCACCGCCTTGGCCTCGTCGCGTGAAATACGGCCGTCACCGTTAGTGTCGTACTTGGTCGAGACAAGCGCACGCATGCCGCTATCCGGGAAGGTCTTTTCGTCGATAGGCGTGGTCGCGATCTGGGTGAAGTAGAACAGCGCTCCCCCGCCGACACCCGCCGCCACGGCAAGCACCGCGGCAAGGGCGATGAGGGGCTTCTTGGAACGTCTGCGCCGCGCGGGCTGCTGCACGGGCACGTATTGCCCAGGAGCGGGCGCAGCAGGCTGGGGTTGCTGCGTGGCCGCGACCTGGTCGGGTGCTACGGGCGCGCCGCATACGGGACAAAAGAGGGCGTCGTCGACAAGCGGCGTGCCACACGAGCGACAAAACATGGCGGGCTCCTTTCGGTTCATTCCTTCCACCATGAAGGTAAACCCAAAAATGCAGCCCTTGTTGCGCAACAAAGCCAAACGGGAGCCAAACTGCCGCAAAGGGGATGGGCACCTTTGTGGCAGTTTGGGGTGAATCCGTCGCGTTTGCCCAGATAAAACCTGACAAAATAAACCTGTCCCTTTTTGGTAGGCTGGGAGATGAGGCCGGGATGGATAAGGCTGAGTTACGGCGGGCGGTGATTGCTCGGCGCGATGCTCTTGATTTGGATGTTCGGGCGGCAAAGTCCGCCACTATCTGCGCGCGGCTTGTTGAGCTGCTGGAGTCCAGCGGCGCTGCGGGCCAGCACACCGTTGCCATCTATGCCGCGATGGGTTCCGAGGTCGACCCAGCCGCGTTTGCCGCCACGGCCGCCAAACGTGGCTGGCGCGTGGCCTATCCGTGCATGCTCTCGGCAACAGACGCCATGGCTTGTGGCCAGCGCATGTGCATGCGGGCAGTCTCTGCCGGCGATGCGTCCGAGGCCCCGTTTATCGCCCACCCTACGCGGGCCTTCGCAGCCACGGACGTCGACAGCGACCACTTCCCCATCGTGCCCGCCAAGGCTCTCGACATGATTATCGTGCCGCTCGTGGCTTTCGACCGCACCGGCGCGCTCCTGGGCTACGGCGGCGGCTGTTACGACCGCTGCCTGCCCACGCTTTCGGCAACATGCCAGGTCGTCGGCATCGCCTTTGACGAGCAACGCGTCGACCACGTTCCCACCGATGCGCACGACCTGCCGCTGTCCCACATCGTCAGCGCCTAGCCGCCGCTGTATCGCACCCGCAAGATGAGCGTGGAAAATCTCCCACTTTGAGCCCCCTTACGAGCTAAAAACGGGAGATTATCCACGCTCATTCAACAAGCGTCCGAAAATCCACGCTCGTCCGTCCGATTTTCCACGCTTGTGCAGCCAAACGCTCTGCAACTGCCTCAGCACGCACGCGGCACGCCGGCGACCTTGAGCTTGCGATCGAACTTTGTCGGATCCCTTAGATCATCCCAGCACAAGCGCACGATCTTGCAGTTATCAAGCAGCGAAAGCCTCGACTCGCGCTGGCGCTCATCGAACTGCGTCTTCGCGAGCTTGCCCTCCTCCGCCGCCTTCTCGCTTTTAATAAATCCGTCGAACTCCCCGATAATCAGCCGGTCGCCCACGCGCCACAAGTAGTCGACGCGATACGGTCGTCCCGGCTCAACCGGGTCGAACAGCTCAACTTGCAACTCCGGCGTCTGCCAGCCGCGCTCGATCATCAGGGCACGCGCCTTGGACTCGCCGCCACTTTCCGACAGCCCATCGGCACATCGTGCAACCCTGCGCGCCGTCACAACGCCGCGACGATTCAGACCAAGCTTGTCGACAGTCTCAACGAGATGCTCCTTCGACAAAAGTTGCTCATGGAGCGCCGAATCCGCGATGATCAGTCCCTCGACAAACGATGCATCGACCAAGCAATCCGTAATCGTTTGATCGATATCGGTTACGGCGATATCCATCTGGGTGGCCCGTGTTTGACGAGCATAGCGATGACGAATGACCTGAGAGCCCGGCGTCGTCGATTGGGCCGGCATCGCGGCGATATGGATGTGCGTCAAATTGGCATGCGAAACCGAAAGGCCATAGATAACAGCCGCCGTATAGGAGCAAAATGTCCAGTCGGGGTGCTTTTGCGCAAGCGCCCGCACCCGATGCAGATAACGCTGCCGAAACTTGAGCTCGGACCAGTATTCCGGACGCGCATACAGCCCCGGCATGACCGCTTCGAGACTTCCCGCCTCCGCCCGCCGCTGAATCTGCTTTGCCTCCGCCGCCGTGCGCGCGTACACGCAGCTCATCTGCTGTTCGCATGCTTTAATGTGACTTGCAAGCCTTTGATTCGCCGTCATGTTTCCCATGTCGCCTCCCAAATCTTGGAACGGCGCAAACGTACCAGACGGTTTCATGCGAAGTCTGACCAAATACCGTCCAGGCGCTGACCAAATGCTTGACGGTTTTGGACGTTTTAGGCTGATGGCTTATATCTGCAGGCAGGGCGGTTGTCGAGAGGTCCCTGTCTCCACATTTTGAGGCCTTGGTCCATCGGATTATCAGAAAGAAAAACCCGTCGAGATTCAAGACTACGCCAAATGCGACTTTGCCTCTGCACGCACCGTCGCTTAGCCGAGCCATCGGCATCTACATGCCTAAAAAATGAGCGTGGATAATCTCCCGTTTTGAGCCTAGTTTCAAGCCAAAAGTGGGAGATTATCCACGCTCGATTTGTAAATGTCCGAAAATCCACGCTCGTCCGTCCGGATATCCTCACTCGTCACGTCACGGCAGC
>USTC01000110.1 GCA_900557505.1 uncultured Collinsella sp. | reverse complement strand
AGGACGAACAGCAGGTAGAGGATTCGGATTAAGGTAACCCCTCGTTTGTCCGCCTTGAACAGGTAGCGGCACACCGATTCCAGCTGCACGCCGTAGGACAGCATGGTGGTGTAAATAAATACCGTAATCATGATGGCCAAGCCCGGGAACAACGCCTGCCACCAACGGCCAGCGAGCACGCCACCGCGAGCATCGGCGAGGATGTTGCCCCAGGTAGCGGTAGGCTCCTGAATACCAGCGCCGATAAAGGTCAGCGAGGCCTCGAAGATGATGGCGTCGGCGACCAGGGTAACGGTGAAGACCATGATCGGGGCGATGCAGTTACGCAGAACATGCTTGATCAAAATCCACGGAGCCTTGGCGCCGGAAACGATGACCGCACGAACATAGTCCTCGCCGTACTCGGACACGATGTTGGCGCGCACGATACGGGCAATCTGCGGAGTATACATAAAGCCGATGGCGAAGATGATCGACGGCACGGAATTGCCCAGGATGGAGACGAAGACGGCAGCGAGGGCGATGCCCGGGATGGACATGATGATGTCCAGGATGCGCATGATCGCCTCGGAAACGGACTTGCGCGAAACCGCCGCGAGGGCGCCCACGACCGAGCCGCAGACCAGAGCCATGGCAGTGGCGCCAAAGCCGATGATCAGCGAGTAGCGACCACCGTAGAGCATGCGCGACAGAATGTCGCGACCCTTATCGTCGGTACCGAAGATAAATCCGTTGCCGGGAGCCTGGCGAGCCGTAAAGATCTCGACCGGGCTATAGGGGGCAAGGAGGGGCGCCAGAATCGCGGTCAGGGCGACCAGCGCCAGCACGACGGCGGCAATCTTAGAAGACAGCGTCATCTTCTTCCAGCCACCGAGCTTGAGCCCCTTGGAGGCAGCTTTCTCGAGCTGCTCGGTTTGCTTCTCTCGAATCTTTACCATAATCTACACCGTCCTGATGCGCGGGTTGATGAGCAGGTAGAGCATGTCAACCACGATGTTGATGATGATGAAGGCAAGAGCAACGACGATGACGACGCCCTGAACCAGGTTCGCCTCGTTGCCCTGAACGCCCTGCAGAATCGCAGTACCCATGCCGGGGAGGTTGAAGATGACCTCGATGACGACGGCGCCGCCCATAAGGTAACCGATCTTAAGACCGAGGGTGGTGACCGGGGTGATCAGCGCGTTGCGCAAAACGTTGATGCCGACGACGACCTTCTCGGGAACGCCGGCGCCACGGGCCATGCGGACGTAGTCCTTGTCGAGCTCCTCGACCATGGCGGTACGCACGATACGAGTCATCTGACCCGTCAGCGGAAATGCCAGGGCGATGGCGGGCATGATCATACGTCCCAGATAGCCAGCCGGGTTGGTGGTGAAGTGAGGCAGAGCACCGGACGCCGGGAGCACCTTAAGGTAGGAAGAGAACAGCAGAATCAACAGAACGGCAAGCCAGAACGACGGGGTTGCCAGGCCGGCGATGGAAAAGACGCGGATCACTTGGTCCGGCCATTTATCGCGATACAGTGCCGCGATGACGCCGAGCAAAAACGAGACGACCGCGCCGATGGCAAGACCGATGAAGGTCAGCTGCATCGTGACGGGCAGGGCCGTGGAGATGCGCTTGGCAACGGAGTTGCGAGCAGCACCATAGGTGCCCATGTCACCATGGATCAAATCGCCCATGTAGCGCACGTAGCGCACGGGCCAGGGGTCGTCCAGACCATACTTCTCATGGTACTCGGCAACCGCCTCGGGCGAGGCACCGTCACCCAACGCCGTGTAGGCGGGGTCGGTCTTGGAGAACGACATAAGGAAGAACACCAGGACGGTGACGCCCAATGCCATGATCGGCAGCGCCACGAGACGCCTTCCAATCAAACGTAGAAAGTTGTTCACGTTCTCTCCCCTTTCTTTTGTCGGTAGGACCAACTGGTATATGAGTATGGATACTCATTACAAGACCCGAGCGACATCGAGGTCGCCCGGGTCTTTGTTTCAACTATGAGGACGTTGCCTTACGACCGACGCCCCACATATGACTCAAGCGAGTCTTAGGCCTTGACGGTCGCGACGCCCCTGAAGGACATGCTCGTCGTGCCGATGCCCTTGAAGCCATCGAGGGCCTCGCCGTTGGGCGCAGTGGACGGATCGTCCCAGGAAGCGGAAACGGTCTTGACGTGGACAACGGGGTACAGAACAGCGTTGTCGGCGATGATGTCGAAGCACTCGTTCCACTTCTTCTGCTGCTCGTCGCCCTCGGCGGCAAGAGCCTCGTCCATGAGACCGTGGAGCTTCGCCCACTCAGCGGAATCCTTCCACGGGCAACGGGTCTGCATCCAGACGTTGTCGCCATACCACCAGTTGAGCAGCAGGTCGGGGTCGGCGCCGAAGCAGGACGGATCGCCAGGAGCGAGAAGGATATCGTAGGCCTCGCCGCCGTCGATGGCAGCGTAGGTGGCCGGCGAGGTATCGGTCTGGATGGTCACATCGAAGCCGAGGGCGTCGAGGTCGTTCTTGACCTGAGCGGCCATGCCCTTGATCTGCTCGTTGTCGGTGGTGCGCAGGGTGATGGCGCCCGGGGTGATGCCAGACTCTTCGATGAGCTTCTTGGCCTTCTTGGCGTCAGTCTTGTACACCGTGGAAGCCTCATGATAGTTGGTGAAGCTCTTGGGCAGGTAGCAGCTGGCAGCGGTGGCAAGGCCGGCGAAGGTGTTGGTGATCATCTTCTCGGTGTCGAGCGCGTACATGACGGCCTGACGGACCTTGACGTTGTTCCAAGGCTCCTTGGCGACGTTAAACATGATGAAGCGGGTGCCGAAACCCTGAACGTTATCGATCTTGCAGCCAGCGCTCTCGAGCTGGTCGACGGCGTCAGCGGTGACGAGCTCCATAACGAGCGTGGAGCCCTCCTGCTGAGCGGTAACGCGAGCGGTGGGGTCGGTCAGGATGCTGTACTGGATCTTCTTATCCTCGGCAGCATACTCACCGTTGTACTCGGGGTTGGGAACCAGGGTGATCTCGGTATCGGAGATAGAGTCGTACATCCAGGGGCCGGAACCGATCGGCTGCTTGGCGCGATCCTCCTCGGTCTGGGTGGCCGGGGGAACGCGGACGATGGCCAGACGATCCTTGAGCAGGGAGAAGTTGGGGACCTTGGTCTTGACCGTTACGGTGCTGGCGTCCTTGGCCTCGATGGACTCGAAGGGCTGGAAGAACGGAGCATAGGTAGCGGAAGCAGCGCAAGCGGTGTAGGAGGCAACGACGTCGTCAGCAGTGACCTCGGTGCCATCGGAGAACTTGGCACCCTTACGGATGGTGACCTCGAAGGTAGTGTCGTCCACAGACTTGGGATCGTCGGTGGCGAGCTCGTTGAAGGTGCTGTAGTCGTGGTAATCGATGCCGTAGAGGCCCTCGACGACGTGCCAGTTAGCACCCAGGCCCACAGCGGAGCCGGTGCTGGCGGGGTCGAAGCTGGACGGAGCGTAAGCGGAACCAGCGGTGATCACGCCGCCGCCACGGTTGGCGGAATCGGTGGAACCGGAAGCGGAACCCTCGTCCCCAGCCAGTGAGACCAAGCCCTGCGACAGCAGCGACGCTGCCGGTGAGGCCGAGGAACGAACGCCTGGACATACCCTTGTTGATGATGGCCATGTCTTCTCCTATCAATAGAGAATCTTACTCGGGAGCACCTAGACTTGCCCCCGCGCAACTTGCGGACGATATATACCTTACCTACCGACGAACCCAACTGAGGTGCCGCGCTCGGTGACCGATACATACATACGCTTGAACGGTATTTACTACCGTTCACCGAATTCATTGACAAACGATTCGCCAGACAGTATGTATCGACGAGGTGAGATATCAGTCTTTGTCAACCCGCAGGATAGCAGGGTTGTTCACCATGGCTAGTCAAACGTTTTAGCGTTAATAAAACCCGAAATCGGCAGGTAATCACCGCGAAACAAATGATTGAAAATCGACCAATCATGTATATCAGTTGTTTAGAAGCACGTTTAGTTTTCGGATCGGTTGGCCGATGCCTGGGCGCGCTCGGCATTCCATGCAACAAGTGCCTCGTGGACCGCTTTGGCGACATCGGCCGGAACGCCTCGAACTTCTGCAATCTCCTGCTCGCTTGCCGCGCGCAAACGCTTCATCGAGCCAAAATGGCGCATAATGGCACGTTTTCTGGTGGGTCCCACGCCCGGAACGTCATCAAGCACCGAAACCGTCATGGCCTTATCGCGCAACTCGCGGTGGAACGTAATCGCAAATCGGTGGGATTCATCGCGAACCTGCTTGATCAGATAAAGCGAAGCGGAGCCGGTCGGCAGCACGACGGGAGTCTCGTCCCACGGCACGAAAACCTCCTCATCGGCCTTTGCCAAGCCACAAACTGGTATATCGAGCCCAAGAGCCTCAAGTTGCTTGATCGCAGCGGTCAATTGAGGCTTACCGCCATCGACAACGAGCAAATCGGGGCGCGAGCCAAAGCGCTCGTCCGCCATGCGCTCGGGAGCATAGCGACGCCCCAGAACCTCGGACATCGATACGAAATCGTTCGCCTCGTCCAATTCGGCCTGAATTTTAAAGCGACGATACTGGCCCTTGTCGGCACGGCCGTTGGTAAATACCACCATCGAAGCGACGGTAAAGGTGCCGTGCAACGTCGAGATATCGAAACACTCGATGCGCAACGGCGGCGCAGGCAGCGCCAGCGCACTTTCGAGCTCTAGGAGCGCCTGATTGGTGCGGTCGTCAGCATACCCCGTGCGCATCATGTAGCGCATGAGGGCATGGCGCGCATTTTTGGATGCCATATCGAGCAAACGGTGCTTTTCGCCACGCTGCGGCCTATGGAGATGGCAGGAACGCTCGCGCTTACCTGCAAGCCACTCCCCCAGCGCCTCCGCATCCTCAAGCTCGACAGAGAGGTTTATCTCAGCTGGAATATCAGCCGTCTCGTCGTAATAGCGCTTAAGAAAGCCCGATTGAAGCTCTCCCTCGTCGACATCCAGGCCTTTATCGAGGATGAACTCACAAGTTCGAACCGTTCGGCCCTCGCGAACGACAAAGACACAGGCGGCAGAGAT